>CACZNR010000118.1 GCA_902782475.1 uncultured Eubacteriales bacterium | reverse complement strand
GTCGGACACGCCATGGGCATAAAGTTTGCTACTATACAGGGCAAGGACGCTGTGAAACTCCTATATTTCAACAATCCTTTCAAGAAGATGATCTCTTCCCTTATTATGCCTATCGCAATGAAGAAGCACAAAAACATAGAACCATCAATGCTGCAGGATCTTAAAAAAGAAAAACTATGCGAGATTGACAGCATAAACGGAGAGATATGCAAATACGGAAAGAAGTCAGGAGTTCCTACTCCTTTCAACGATATGATCGTCAATATCATACATGAATACGAAGAGACAAAGGAAAGACCAAACCGAGCGAAGCTCGACAGGTTCGATGAACTGCTTTCAAAAGTAAAATGACCACAGGCTTCCGGGTGATCCCCGGAAGCTTATTTTATCCTGGATTCAAGAAATATCTTTTCAAAGTCGCTGTCATCCCTGACAAGGGACGCAGCCGTTATTAGACCAACATTCATGTTTTTTAGCCTTGTCTCAAGGGCTCTGCCTTTTGAAGAGGATTTGTCTATATCAAAAGTCGTGGCTATTGCGGAACGGGCTCTGGGACCTGCAAGTCTTGAAGCAAGAAATCCTACTTCATAAACATCATAATTGGTCACTTCCCTCATCTTGCATGATATAAAGTAAGGAATGGAATCCTTTATGCCCACGACATCTATCTCATTATCCACATGGTCACCATTACTTATGTTCCAGTCTATCTCAACTGACATATATGCCTCGTCAAAGACTTCCTTTGCCCTTATGTATACGGTCATCTCAAGCCAGTTACCGAATTTCACCATGTAATCCCTTACATAGTTGTCGCGGAACTTGTACCTGTATTCGTCTATGGGGATTATGAAACCATGAGAGATAAATTTCTCTATCAGTATCCTCATGTTCCTGGTATAACGGAACTTCTTCCCGTTTATGACAGGTGCAGGAGGAAGAGAGAACTGTATTGTATCAGCAAGATGAGTATAGTTTATGATCTGATTAAGTCTGTTCCAGTCCTTATACATTGAGAATATGTATCTGGCCATGGATATTATTTTTGAATAGTCAGATCTTAAAGGCTCAAATTCTTCGGTTTTTAGACGTTTTGCTCCCCTGGCAGTGAAATAGTCATCCAGTGTGATATCTATCGTTGAAAAGAGTTTTTCCCTGGTAAAAACAGACAGTATGTTCCTTCCTTCATGGTCAAGGATCACAGGCACGACAGCATCATGGTCAAAGCCCTCACAGATGGAAAGTGCAGCTGCGATCATGAGCTCGTGTCCGCCTGTAAGGTCGATGTAGACGAGATTACCGTTACCGATCTCCCTTCTTACATATGCAAGTATCCTTTCGCTTATTATCTTAAGATCCAGATCATCTATCCTTTCGATATTGAAGATGATATCGTTCTTCCAGCCAAGGACAGTCTTCCTTACGTCCTCAGGATATCTGCTGGCCGTATACTTATCACTAGCCAGAAGGTAAATGACATCAGGAAGGATAGTCCTGTATTCCAGAAGAGTTGTCTTGGGGTCAGGACCGAAAAAATCTATTAGAACAGTTTTTCTTTTCATGCTCAGAACCTGTATGACAATACGTCTTGCCTTCTTGGAATGCTTGGAACGGCTCCCTTTATCGTAACTGATATGGCCGAAGCCCTGGATGCAGTATCAAGTGCCTTTTCTATGTCATTTTCGACAAAGTAGCCGTAAAGGAAATAACCTGTAAAGGTATCGCCTGCTGCAGTCGTATCGACCGTCTTTACAGGATAGGCCTTCTGGTCGATCCTTGTATCATGATCAAAGTAAACTGAGCCATTCTCACCAAGTGTCAGCACAAAATGTGCATCAGGATATTTAAGTCTCAGTGCATCTATCATCTCTTCCTTCTCAGTCTTTCCGGACATCTCTGCACCTTCCAGTTCATTTATGAGGAAAAGATATATCTTTGAAAGATCGTACTCCCTTATGTAGCCGTTATACGGTGAAGGATTCATTACTATCTTCATGCCCTTCTCGTAGGCTCTGTCGATAATGTATGCGATCTCTGATATCTCATTCTGAAGAAGTATCACATCACCTGTTCCATAATCAGCAAGTACCCTGTCCACCATTTCTCTGTCTATGGACCTGTTGGCTGCGGGATAAATGACTATGGCATTGTTGCCGTCTGAAGAATTCTGTATCACTGCGTGGCCGGTCTGTATATTCGGATCAATAAGAAAAAATGTCGTATCAACACCGTTCTCTGTGAGAAGAGCCTTGATATGTTCCGAATCCTTTCCGAGCTTACCGGCAAAGGAGACCTTTCCGCCTGCCCTTGAAAGTGCAAGTGCCTGATTGAATCCCTTTCCGCCTATATATACATTCCTGTCAAAGGAAGCCTGTGTCTCACCCTGTTTCGTAATATGGTCAACACTGTATACTATGTCTTCACAGACTGATCCGAAATCAAGAATCTTCATATCCATACCTCATCTAATAAAAAAAAATATGATAACCAGCGGTATCAGAACTGATACCACAGCAAAAGCTACAGCATAGGTATTTTTAAAATAAACGTTCCTAAGAGGAAGTAGCTTCCCTTTCCTGTTCAGATACAGCTTTATCTTGTCATTAAGGAACCTGCCGCCATATGCAGCACCAAGAACCACTCTGTCCTGATCGTGAAAGGTCCTGTGACAGAGCTTTTCATTTATCTCGTATTCATACACCTTATAGCCCTTTTTATTAGGCTTGTCGTAATATCTTTCCCACTCTACTCTCTCAGCAATGACGGAAGCAGTCTTGTTGCTGTAGGTCTTCTCCTCAAAACGGAATGCCTTCTTTCTGAACAGAAATGTCAGCAGAAAGAATATGGTAAAGAACATTGCAAAAAATATAATAACTTTCATATCAATCGAGACTCATCCTTATGTCAATATCATTTCCCTTTACTCTTATCTCTGCGTTGCTTCCAAGTATCAGAGGCATCATAGGATCGATGTGACCTATGTCAGCATCAAGTATCAGCGGTACCTTAAGATCAGAAAGCACGTCAGTACAAGCATTGAATCTGTCTACTCCTAACTGATCCATGTAAAAGGCTGCCAGTGGACGGCCGATTACAAATCCCTTTGCGCTTTCAAACCATCCCTGCTGTTTAAGATGCCAGAGGGTGCGTCTGATATCCATAGGTGTCAGGTCACATGCTTCGATGCACCATATGACATCACTGTGGATCCTGTTGAATTCTTCCATGTCAACATACTTTGTTCCGGAGAGATTCTCCAGTATATCAAGACATCCTCCTGCAATTATGCCCTTGAGTATTATCTCCTTTGAAGGATCTGCTTTTACATAACGTCCCTGTTCCTCTGAGAATGTGTAAGAGGAAAGTATCTTCTCTTCTGTAAGACAGTAAAGTGCAAGAGGATCATAAGTCTCATAGTCTGGTCTCTGGAACCTGTCGAAACCATGTACATGAAGATCTTTTCCTTCCAGAAGAGCAAATGCATATTCTTCTGTCTTTTCCCATTCCTTACCAAAGCCCGTGGCACAGGGTCCGTAGATACCGGGGATGTCATTTAAAACGAGGTTCGGGAACAGGAAATTTGTGTTGTCAGAATATCCAAGATACCATTTCGGCTCAGCATCCCTGAATACAGAGAAATCCACATTTGTTATTGTCTCATTCATGAGCTCACCGCCGCCGACCGAAATGACTGCATCAACTTCCGGGTCCAGATAGATGTCTATCAGGTCCCTTGCAGCATCTTTTGGATCTGTGCTTATACCGATGCCGTCAGCCTTGAAGACAGACGGACATGTCTTGATCTTATATCCCCTGTCAGTGAATCTTCTGACAGCAGCTTCAAATCTTGTGATGTATGGTTCACTGCCTATCCCATAGGAAGGCGCAACAAAGCCTATGGTATCACCCGGCTTTATAAATTGTGGTGTTTTCATATATGTCTCCTATTATCTGCCAAATAATTTTGCAAGCGGTCCTATTATAGCTGCCAGGTCTGCAATGGACTCATTGAGTGTATCGATATCCACATTATTTATCTGTGAGAGTGCATCTGATATGCCCTGCTGTGAGTCAACGATGGTCTTGTTTGCGTTCTCAACAAAGGTATCTATACCCTCAAGTGACTTGTTAGCTGTAGCTATGAAGTCCTCGACCTTTATCTTCGTGTCCCCGACATATCTTGAAATATTTGTCACGGAATTTGACAGAGCGATGGTAAGGATCACAACGGCAAGAGTAAGTACAAGGACAGCGACATTTGTTATCCTCTGAGTCATGAGGAGCTTCTTATGGTCTTTTACGAGTATTGAAACAAGCTCTGCTGTGTCGGTCTCCCTGTTCTGCTCCTGTACGTCATCCAGATTCTCCTGCTCCTGGATCTCATCCATGTTCACCGGATCCTGTTCAACAGGCATCTCATCCTCTGAAAACTTTATATCATTGTAATCCTCGTTATTATTCATATATCTTTCTCCTTTGCTGTTTTGAAACCATACCTATAACCACTTTCCTTGGTAGTATCCTGGAAAAGAAGCATGCGGCCTTAAGAGAGAACTTAGGAATTATTATCTCTTTTCCCTTCTTCATCTTCTTAAGAGCATAACTCACACAATACTTTGGCGTTATGCCTTTAAGGGCAAACTTTACGTTTGCGACCTTATTGAATTCTGTATCCACTGGTCCCGGACACAGGGCTCCTATATACAGGTCCCTGTTCTCGTAATGGACTGCGGATACAAGAGAGGTAACATAGGCTTTTGATGCGTAGTATGTTGCCATATACGGACCTGCCGGGAACAGTGATGCAGAAGAGGATACGTTAAGTATCCTGCCATTTATCCCGGAATCCCTGAAATATATCAGAGACGCTTTAAGAAGCATCTGAAGTGCCTTAATGTTCGTATCGATCATCCTGAATTCATCTTCGATCCTGAGATCCTCGAACTTACCGCAGAGTCCGAACCCTGCATTGTTTATGACCACTTCCACCCTGTTCTCTTCGAATATGGTCTCATAAACATCCTCTGCCTTATCAAAATCAGTAAGATCACACACATAATATTTATATTCTGTATCGATCTCCCTGCCAAGTTCGATCAGCCTGTCTTCACGCCGTGCAAGAGCTATTATGCCATAGCCCTCTTTAGAAAGCTGCTTTGCAAACTCTATGCCGAGTCCTGAACTGGCTCCTGTAACAAGTGCATATCGTGTCATTCCAAATCACCTCGCTAATAGTTTATATCAAACAAATGGTTATGGAAAACAGAAATTGATATAATAGATAAAAAAACGAGGTGCAATTATGGCATATATAGATTTTCATATCGATACTCTGATGATGTATTTTCATGGCTATGAAGGACAGTCCCTCTACGAATCAGACAAGATGGTTGACTTAAAGCGCATGAAGGAAGCAAACTGCTACGCGCAGTTCTTTGCCACCTTCTTCCCGCCTGAAGACCACATGGATATCTCCGACGAAGAATACAGGGCAAACCTTTATACCGGCCTTACAGAAGAGATTAAGAAGCACAGTGACATCGTCTCTCTTGCAACTTCATATACACAGTACGAAGAGAACAAAGCCGCAGGAAAGATAAGCGCATTCATGACCTTTGAAGACGGAAGGATCGTAGACGGTGACATGGAGAAGCTCAAAGGCTTCTATGACATGGGTTACAGGCTAATCTCCCTTACCTGGAACGGTGAGAACTGCTTTGGCTATCCTAATTCCTTTGATGAGGAGAAGATGGCAAAAGGCCTCAAGCCTTTCGGCAAGGAAGCCATAGAAGTCATGAATGATCTCGGCATCATCATCGATGTATCCCACCTTTCAGACGGCGGATTCTATGACATAGTTGATATAACCAAAAAGCCTTTTGTTGCCAGCCATTCATGTGCAAGGGTCCTTACCCCGCACTCAAGGAACCTTACAGATGACATGATAAGAAAGCTTGCTGACAAGGGTGGCTTCTGCGGCATAAACTTTGCTCCTGCCTTTACAGGACCTGATATAAGCTGCACATTCAGTTCCGTATATAACCTTGCTAATCATGCAGAGCATTTAAGGAACATCGGCGGCATAGAGACCGTAGGTCTTGGAAGTGACTGGGACGGCATAGGCGGTACACTTGAAGTAGGCCAGCCAACAGACCTTTATAAACTGTTTGATGAACTTAAGAAGCGTGGCTGGAGCGAAGAGGATATCGATAAATTTGCATTTAAGAATGCAGAGAGGATAATCCGCGAAGTCATCGGCTGATAAGGATATATTGACAAGGCCTCTGCCATTTAT
>CACZNR010000117.1 GCA_902782475.1 uncultured Eubacteriales bacterium | reverse complement strand
TTCCGGTCATAGCAGGATCCCCCCTCTATCGGTCTTTCAGACTTCTTTTCTGAAAGTCACTATGAAAGCTCCCCTTATCTGTGAAGAAGTTGCCATGTAGTCATACGTTACAAGCTCCCAGCCTTCTGCACTCTTCTTATTGATGAGTTCATCTAGTACAGCTATGTCCTCTTCGTTTGCTTTGTCGGACCAGATCTTCTTGCTGACCCACAGCAGTTCTGTTTTGTATGTATACATATACTTATTCCTCCTGTCTGTCTTTGTTCCTGTCAAAAAACAATATTGATAACGATACGATCAAAAGTATCAGGCTTATGAACTGAGAAGTTGAGATGCCGAATATGAAGCCCCTTATGGCATCGCCCCTGAAGAACTCCAGCACGAACCTTGTTACAGGATATATGAGAAGATACACAAGTATCAGTCTTCCATTAAGCTTCCCTTTCCTGAAAAGATATATGAGGACCAGGAATATAAGAAGACAGCAGAAGCTCTCGATGAGCTGGATTGGAAGCCTCCTTACTCCGTTTATGTCAGGATTTCCCACATTGCTGTTGGTTATGAATCCGAAATGTGAAGGTACGCCATAGCAGCATCCTGCAAGGAAGCATCCTATCCTTCCGAATACATGGAACAGCGGTATCGATACCGAAAAGGCATCAAATACAGTTTCCCTGAAGATATGATCCTTCTTCCTTACATATATTAGAAACACTATGAGGCATCCTACAAGTCCCCCGTAAAAGACCATGCCTCCAAGATACTGACCGAATAACACCACCATGAAGTCAGCAAACGGTATCCTCCCTATGAGCGAGAACAGCCTTATTATGTCAGAGGTGTGGGTTATGCCACACATTATGTGTGCTCCAAGGAACAGTCCTATGCACACGAAAAGCATGAGAAGCAGGTAATCTTCAGGGAAGAACGTGGTTCTCCTGTTTATGAGCCTGTATGCAGCAAAGCCTGCCACAAGAAGTCCCAGAAGGGCCAGAATGGCATACATGCCTATCTCTTTTCCGAATATGGTGATGGTCTCAAACATACAGGTATCCTTTCATAAATATCCTGCTTCTATTATATATTTAAAAAGGCTCCGGATAAACCCGGAGCCCATAGTTTCATATCCTGTTCTCAGTAACCATACTGTGAAAGTCCATTGAGGATACCATAACCTGTGCAGGCTGCACATGCATAGCATGCAACACAGGAGATGATGAGGAGAACTGTAAGAGCAAGGCCGACTATTGAACAAATAAGTCCTCCTGTTGCAAGTCCGGACTTAGTTCCCAAAGCTCTTGCCTTCTTCTGTCCCATAGAAGAACAAACAAGTCCTGCAACTCCTGCTCCAAGAGCAAGTATTGCCATCCACCAGAGCGTTACTGAAATGAAGAATGAAAGGACTATTGAAAGGATGCCGCATACGAGTCCGATTATGGACATTGTCTTGCCATCGTCAGGTCCCTGTGGTCCTCTCTGAGGAACACCGTACTGAGGAGCATTGTAATTGCCCTGTGGTACCTGATTCGGGTTGAACTGATTAGCAACATCATTTGCTGTATGAGCAACTTCCTCTTTTACTGTATTGAAGGCATTCTGGAAAGTCTGCTGAGCATTGAACTGCTGCTGTGGCTGCTGTGGCTGCTGTGGTGCAGTATACTGATTGAAAGTATTCTGAGCCTGCTGAGCTGTCTGATCGAATGCATTCTGTGCCTGCTGCTGTGTCTGGTTGAAGGCATCCTGAGCCGGCTGCTGATATCCGAAGAAGTTATTGGTCTGTTCGGAAGCCTGATTGAATGCATTATTTGCCTGTTCTGTAGCCTGGTCAAATGCATTGTTTGCCTGCTGCGTTGCCTGGTCAAAAGCATTGTTTGCCTGCTCCTGAGCCTGGTTGAACGTATTTTCAGCATTGTTGACCTGGTTATTCAAATCATTGTTCTGAAGATCCATTACTGTATTCTCCTTTTAAAATAGATCTATTTAAAAAAATTATATCATCAATAAATATTTTTGTTAATTAAATTCATAAGTGTAGAATCGTGTATAAATTGTAAAATCATTTTTGGCTCATAACTATGTCTTACAGTATTACGCGCCGGGAAAGCCCACTACTTTAGTGGTGGGATAAAAGGCGGCTTTCATTTCGAAAATACGATTATGCCGTCCATAAGTGTACATGGCATGATATAA
>CACZNR010000116.1 GCA_902782475.1 uncultured Eubacteriales bacterium | reverse complement strand
TGAAGAAGATTCCTATATGCCTGTTTTTAATGTTGCAAGGACCTTTGGTGAGATCATAGCAAATACGAACGGGGCATTTTTTTATCCCCTGACACATCAGACGGGCCACATAGGGGCTGCTCTTTACGGAAAGGACCGCATGGACGGAGATGTACTCTGTTTTCATGTATCCGGAGGGACGACTGATCTTCTCAAGGTAAGGATAGAAAAGGGGATAATAGAAAAGATAGAGCCCCTGTGCTCCACCACTGACATAGCGGCAGGGCAGCTCATCGACAGGATAGGTGTCATGATGGGTGCTTCCTTTCCTGCAGGAGGATATGTCTCTTCCATTGCAGAGAACGGAAAGGCGGCTGACCTCAATTTCAGATACAGGTTCGACCGCATAAGCTTTTCCGGAGCAGAGAACCAGCTTAAGGATATGCTTGAAAGTTCACCCCTGGAAGACGTGGCGGCGACACTTCTTAAGCATGTGGCAAAGATACTCTATAAGGCGGTATCCGACGGCATGAGAATGACGGGCATAGAGAAGACGCTGTTCTTCGGCGGAGTCATGAGGAGCGGATACATAAGGAAGTTCCTGTCCGAGAGGTTGAGGGACATAAGGTTCGCAGAAGTTGAATATTCGTCTGACAATGCAGTTGGACTTGCGTTGCAGGCCAGAAATATATATATGGAGAATGATCATGGGAAAACTGATAGACGGAAAGAAGATATCCTCTGATATCAGGGAGGAACTGAAGGAAAAGATAGCAAAGTTGCAGGAAGAAAAGGGTGTAACACCGGGACTTGCAGTGATACTTGTGGGAGACGATCCTGCGTCACAGGTCTATGTGCGTAACAAGGAAAGGGCATGCAAGGAGACAGGAATCTACTCTGAAGTCCTGAGGCTCCCGGCTGATACAACTGAGGAACAGCTTTTTTCATATATTGACGGATACAATAAAAATGACAGGATACACGGGCTCCTGGTACAGTTCCCTGTTCCGGGACATCTGAGCCAGCAGAGGATAATAGACAGGATAGACCCTTCAAAAGATGTGGACGGACTTTCCTATGTCAATGCAGGAAAGCTTGCCAGCGGTGCCGCTGACGGACTTGTATCCTGCACTCCAAGAGGCATACTTGAGCTTGTAAAAAGAACAGGCACTCAGATAGAGGGAAAGCACGTGGTAATCATAGGCAGGAGCAATCTGGTTGGAAAACCCGTTGCACAGCTGTTCCTGAACGAGAATGCCACGGTCACCATATGCCATTCCAGGACAAAGGACCTTCCTGCAGTCACAAGGACTGCAGATATACTGATAGTGGCCATCGGAAGGCCTCACTTTGTGAAGGCTGACTTTGTAAAAGATGGAGCCATAGTCATAGATGTTGGAACATCAAGATTTGAAGGAAAGTTAACAGGAGACTGTGATACTGATACAATAATAGAAAAGGCTTCATATATCACACCTGTTCCGGGTGGAGTAGGGCCAATGACCATAACCATGCTTCTCGACAATACTGTAAGAGCATGCATGGATCACATAGGATGAAAAAAGAGGGGGAAAAGTAAAAATGGATATCAAGCAGACCATAAACCAGTATGCGGCAGTAATCAACTACAGGCTCACACAGCTCATGGAGAACGATTCTCCGAAGCTTCTCAACGAATCGATGAGCTACAGCCTTTATGCAGGCGGAAAACGGCTCCGTCCTGTAATGAACCTCATGGCAGCTCTTCTTGTAAGCGACAGCTACAAGCAGAACCTGGATCTTGCATGTGCCATAGAGATGATACATACATATTCTCTTATTCATGATGACCTTCCTGCTCTTGATAACGATACATTGAGAAGAGGAAAACCAACGAACCATACTGTGTTTGGTGAAGCACAGGCCATACTTGCAGGAGACGGACTTCTGAACTATGCATATGAGATCATGCTTAAGAATGCCCTTAAGTACAAGGACAACCTTGAAAGGCATGTAAGGGCCATAAAGGAAGTTGCAAACCGTGCAGGAGTTGAAGGAATGATAGGCGGTCAGGTACAGGATGTTTACCTTGCAGGAAAGATCTACAAGGAGAAGGATGTGCTCTACATCCATTCACACAAGACTGCAGACATGATGATAGGATCACTTCTTTCAGGACTCATGGTATATACCGATGATGAAAAGCTGATAAAGGCATTGGAAAAATATGCATACAATGTGGGCATGGTATTCCAGATAATAGATGACGTACTTGACATAACGGCAGGAGCTGAGCTTGGAAAGACCAGAGGCAAGGACGTGGAGGAAGGAAAAGCCACATTCCCGGCCATTTACGGACTTGAGAGATCAGTGGAGATAGCCCGTGAGAAGACAGAGGAAGCAAAGGATGCTCTTTCAGTATTCGGAGACAAGAAAGAGGACCTCTGTGAAGTTGCAGACTACATGCTTAACAGGATGAAATAAGGCGGATTACAGAAGTGAGACAGATCGCTATTGACGGACCTGCAGGAGCAGGGAAGAGCACAGTTGCCAAGGCACTTTCAGAAAGGCTCAACATAAACTATATGGATACCGGAGCCATGTACAGGACTGTGGCACTGGGAATGATAAGAAAAGGCGTGGATCTTTCCGACAGGGAACAGATACTTTCAG
>CACZNR010000115.1 GCA_902782475.1 uncultured Eubacteriales bacterium | reverse complement strand
GGTATCGGACTATATCAGCCATGTGTGAATAAATGTATCTTCTGTTTTATAGATCAGCTTCCAAAAGGTATGAGGGACACCCTTTATTTCAAGGATGACGACTGGCGCCTGTCATTTGTCATGGGAAACTACGTAACACTTACAAATGTTCCGGAGAGGGAATTCAGAAGGATACTTGAAAGAAAAGTCTCTCCTCTGTACATCTCTGTCCATACGACTGACGAAGAGCTTCGCTGCAGGATGCTCCAGCAGCATGTAAATTCAAACCTCATGGAAAGACTTGAGGCTTTAAGCGATGCCGGAATCAACTATTACTGTCAGGCTGTCATTGTCAAAGGCTATAATGATGGAAAAGTCCTTGATAAGACCATTGAGGACCTTTCACGATTCTATCCGCATGCACAGAGCCTTGCGCTTGTTCCTGTGGGCCTGACAAAACACAGAGAAGGCCTTACCGAACTCGAAATGATCGACAGCGACACGGCAAGAGTAGTCATAGAGATAACTGAAAGATGGCAGAAAAAGCTTCTAAAGGAAAAGGGAACAAGATTCGTATTCTGTGCCGATGAATTCTATATCCGAGCAGGACTCCCATTTCCGGACTACGAGAATTATGAAGATTATTCACAGCTCGAGGACGGTGTTGGCATGGTAACGCTTTTTACTACAGAAGTCAGGGAAGCCCTGTCGGAGTTTGGTGATACATCCCCATATAAAAAGGTTACACTAGTAACTGGAAAGGACTTCTATCCATATCTTGTGGAATGTGCAGGACTATGTGAGAAACAGTTCAACATTAAGATAAATGTCTATCCTGTGATCAATCATTTCTTCGGTGAGACAATTACTGTTACAGGACTTCTTACAGGACAGGACATATATGAACAGATAAAAGACAAGGATCTTGGAGACTGCATATTTTTAAGCAATACCATGTTAAGGGACAGGAAAGACGTCTTCCTTGATGATATGACACTCGATGAATTGCAGGACAGGCTTAAAGTAAGATGTAAATCCATCGATCCCGACGGATACTCCTTTGTTGAGGAGTTTACTAAATAACAGGAGAATTTATGAGTAAACCATTAGTAGCACTTGTAGGAAGACCGAATGTGGGTAAATCCACATTGTTCAATAAGATATGCAGGAAAAGGATAGCCATAATAGAGGATACTCCTGGTGTCACAAGAGACAGGATCTTTCAGGATGCAGAATGGCTGGATCATCAGTTTACACTGATAGATACCGGTGGTATAGAACCTGACAGTGATGATGAGATACTTGTTCAGATGCGTGAACAGGCTAATCTTGCCATTGAAGCAGCAGACGTTATAGTTTTCCTGACGGATGCAAAATCCGGTCTTGTGGCTGCCGACTACGAAGTTGCGGACATGCTCAGGAACTCTAGCAAACCTGTTATAGTGGCTGTAAATAAAGTCGAATCAAGAAATGACAATGATCAGGTATACGATTTCTATCAGCTGGGCTTTTCAGAAGTCGTTTCCATCTCTGCCGAACAGAGTCTTGGTATCGGAGATCTGCTAGATGAGATCATAAGTCATTTTGACAAAGTAAACGAACCTGACCAGGAATCCATATTCATTGCTATTGCAGGAAAGCCGAATGTAGGTAAATCTTCACTTTCAAATTATATCCTTGGACAGAACAGAAGTATCGTAAGCAATATTCCGGGGACCACCAGGGATGCCATAGATACTCCGTTTGTAAGAGACGGAAAGCATTATGTTATCACTGATACTGCCGGCATGAGAAAACGCGGCAGGATAGAGCGGGATTCCATAGAGAGGTATTCCGTTGTCAGGAGCCTTGCTGCAATAAGAAGGAGCGATGTGGTCCTGCTTCTTCTTGATGCCACAGAGGAAGTCAGTGAGCAGGACTTAAAGATAGCATCATTCATACAGGAAGAGGGAAAGCCATGCATCCTCGTTATAAATAAGTGGGATGCTGTTGAAAAGGATACATATACCATAGAGGAATATAAAGAAAAGATAGGACGTGAGCTCTCATTCATCTCCTACGCTCCTCAGATCTACATATCCGCAAAGACAGGACAGAGAGTGCATAAGCTGTTCGAACTTATAGACATGTGTCTTGAGAATACCACAAGAAGGATATCCACAGGTCTTCTCAACGACTGCATAAGGGATGCCGTTATAAGTGTAGAAACACCTACCCGTATGGGAAGAAAACTCAAGATCTATTATTCCACACAGGTAGCCGTCAAGCCTCCGACATTTGTTATATTTGTCAATGATGTTGAGATCTTGAATGATTCATTTTCAAGATATATCAAAAATTATATAAGAAGGACTTTCGATTTCACTGGAACTCCGATAAATGTTTATTTCAGGAACAGGAACGAAAGCAAGGAGAATAAATAATGGTTATCAGGTATATCGTCGTCGCTATAGCAGCATATCTTATCGGCAGTATATCACCATCTATCCTCATATCCTGGTCTTTTAAGAAGGATGTAAGGAATTACGGAAGCGGCAATGCCGGTGCTACTAACATGGTCAGGAATTTTGGCTGGGTCTATGGACTTATGACATTTTTCCTGGATATCCTTAAGGGTTTTCTGTGTTCATATCTTGGAAAGCTTTTCGCCGGAGAGACCGGAGCAGTTATAGGAGCTTTCTTCGTTGTGATAGGGCACATGTTTCCTCTGTATTATAAGTTCAAGGGAGGGAAGGGCGTGTCTACTTCTATGGGAACAATGCTTACCTTTGCAGCTGTACCGAGCCTGGTAGTATATCTCATTGCGGTCATAGTAGTTGCCATTACCGGAATAGTGTCGATCGGATCTCTCCTTGGTTTTGTTATGGAGTCGATAATGATATGCCTCATATATCCGACCCTTACAGGAATACTACCAAAGATACTTATCCTTGTTCTTACATTACTCATATTCTGGGCTCACAGAGAAAATATCAAAAGGCTCATACAGGGTAAGGAAAACAAATTGACGGTAAGGAGTAAAAAATAATGTTCTATTTTAATTGTGACTATATGGAAGGCTGCCATCCTAATATCCTGAAGAGGCTTCAGGAAGAGAACCTTGTACAGTATGTCGGATATTCTGAGGATGAGATATGTGCATCAGCAAGGAACAGGATCAAAAAAGCCTGCGGACGCGATGATCTTGATGTACATTTCATAGTTGGCGGTACTCAGACGAATCTCATTTCGATAGCCTATGCTTTAAGACCTTATGAAGCTGTTATTTCTGCTTCAGCAGGACACATAGCTACGCATGAAACAGGTGCAATAGAAGCTACTGGTCACAAGGTAATAACTGTTGACGGCAAGGACTCCAAGATCACTCCTGAAGATATATCTAGGATAATGGAAGAATATAATAACAGTACTACCATCGACCACATAGTAAAACCGAAGATGGTATACACTTCATTACCTACAGAGTATGGGGCCATATACTCAAAAAAGGAACTGATCGCTATTTATGAGACCTGCAGGAAGTATGACATTTACCTGTACATAGATGGTGCAAGACTTGGTTATGCACTGGGATGCAGTGAAAATGATCTTACACTTTCTGATATCACTGAGTATTCCGATTATTTCTATATAGGTGGCACAAAGTGCGGAGCACTCATTGGCGAAGCACTTGTCATAAAGAATCCTGAGCTCAAACCAAATTTCAGAGCCCTCATAAAGCAGAGAGGTGCCATGCTTGCAAAAGGAAAAGTTCTTGGGATCCAGTTTGATGAGCTTTTCAAGGATGACCTGTATGTAAAGATAAACACACATGCTGTTGAACAGGCTAATGATATAAGGGATACATTTGCGAAGAAGGGAATAGAAGTAGTTGGCAATTCTCCGACAAACCAGATATTTGTAAATCTTTCTGATGCTGACAATGCAAAACTGTCAGAAAAAGTTGGGTATTCTGTCTGGGGACCGGCTGATAATGGTCTTACAACATACAGGTTCGTCACATCCTGGGCAACCAGTGACGAAGCAGTGGAAGAATTGAAAGCTGCCATAAACTCACTCTGAGACATAATTCTCACATATAAAAGGAAAAAGCACGGTTTAACACCGTGCTTTGTTATTATGATGATCAAAAGTGTCAGTCTCTTGTGTAGATAAGGCTGCAGTCTTCATCATTGTAGAGATACCAGAAATATCCCTTTACTGGTTCAGGATGTCCGTCTTCAGCAGGAAGATTTCTTCCGTCCCATACATCATCACATTTCTCTGTCTTTTCAAGGAAAAGTACGTGATGATTGAAGTTGCCTTCTCTGTCCTTATACCATTCTTCCCATGGATAACCAGCCTTAAGCATTTCAAGAGGAGGAACTGCATGGACTATGAATCCACCATTGAACCACTGATATTTTGAATACTGCTCGTCTGTAGCTTCATTGAGTTTGCCGATAACGTTCTCAGCACCAAATCCCATTTTATCAAAGCTTTCAAGAGCACCGTTCTCTGTCAACATCTCTCTTAATTTCATTTGAGAAAACCCTCCAAATCAATTTATTTTCTAGTTAAATAATAGTAACAGTAAAAAACTTTGTCAAGGACAGTGTGATATTGGACCATCATATGTTTATAATTAATTATCATTATGAAGACACACCGGAATCATGATCAAAATATCGTAAAAATCCCTTAAAAACAGGATAATAAGGTATATTTTTATTGACAACTTGAACTTATTTCAGTAAAATTTCATAGTGGCCGCGCAGAAAAGGTAGTAAGTTATCTAAGATACACCTTTATGGCGAGTTTGTAATAAGGAGGAGAACACATCCATGTATGCAATCATCAAAACAGGTGGAAAGCAGTACAAAGCAGAGCCTGGCAGATTTATTGATGTTGAGAAGCTTGATGCTGAAGTTGGTTCAGAAGTTAACTTTGAAGCTTTGATGGTCGCTGACGGAGACAATTACCAGATCGGTGCTCCAGTACTTGAAGGAGTTACAGTAACAGGTAAGGTCATAGCTCAGGACAAGAAAAAGAAAGTTATCGTTTCAAAGTATAAGAACAAGATCGGTTATCACAAGAAGAACGGACACAGGCAGCCTTATACAAGAGTAGAAATCACAGAGATTAAGTAACAGTTGATATAGAAGCGAGGTGAATTCAATTGGCACATAAGAAAGGTATGGGAAGTACAAAGAACGGTCGTGACAGCGTTTCTAAGAGATTAGGCGTTAAGAGACAGGATGGCCAGTTTGTACTGTCAGGAAACATATTAGTTCGTCAGAGAGGAACAAAGATTCATCCAGGAACAAACGTAGGTAAGGGAAGCGATGACACATTATTTGCTCTTACAGACGGAATAGTAAAATTTGAACGTTTAGGCAGAGACAAAAAGCAGGTAAGCATTTTGGAACAGCAGTAACGAGAGATCTATAAGACGCCGTTTTTATAACGGCGCTTTTTTTATGTTTTATAATTACAAAGATAATGTACTAAGTGTATCAAGACTTGAGCTTGACATTAAAAGGACCCTTGAGAGTGGTCAGATATTCAGATATGATGCCCTGGATAGCAGCAGATATGTTCTTTATTCAAAGGACAGTTATGTTCTGCTTGAACAACATGAAAACGAATCACTCATCTACCCAATTGTAGATAAAGATCTTGATTTCTGGGTCCATTATTTTGATCTTGACATATCATATGATGACATTATGCATGGACTCATCGAAAAGGATGAAAAGTTAAGAACTGCATATGTCGGAAATGAAGGCATAAGGATCTTGAATCAGGATCTTTTTGAGATCATCATTTCCTTTATCATCTCGCAGAACAATAATATTCCAAGGATCAGAAAGATAATAGATACCTTATGCACGACTTATGGTACGGAATTTAGAAATGAAACTTTATCATATTTTGGTTTTCCTTCACGAGAACAGCTTTCCAAAGCTACATTGGAAGATCTTAAAAAGGCCGGGCTCGGATACAGAGCAGAATATATAAGGGAATCCTGCAAAACACTTACGGAGGATTTTCTGTCCGGGTTGAAGAATCCCAATAACGATTCATCCTATGATGACCTACTGTCAATGTATGGAGTTGGTCCAAAGGTTGCTAACTGCATCACGCTCTTCGGCCTTCATAAGCTTGATTCATTTCCGATAGATACATGGATAAAAAAGGTTTTACATGTCATGTATGGTGTTGATAATAATAGGGATATCAGTGAAGTTGTTTCCTCGTTTGGGAAATATGCGGGTATAGCTCAGCAATATCTGTTCTATTATGCAAGGAACAATCAGGAACTGTTCAGATAAGGAACAAATAATATGGATAAACTAAAGATAATAGATGCACATGCACATATCTTTCCTGAAAAGATAAGGGAAAAGGCCGTAAATGCCATAGGCGAATTCTATGGCATTCCTATGGAAAGCATAGGGTCTGTTGATGATATCCTTTCATACAGGAAGATAGGGATCGAGAAATTCTGCGTACTGTCAGTAGCCACCTTTCCCAGACAGGTAAAACACATCAATGATTTTCTTCATGCACAGATAACTGAACATCCTGAATTTCTTGGGTTTGCGACCCTTCATCCTGATCTTGAGGGTATAGAGGATGAGATCGAAAGAGTTATATCTCTTGGTTTTACAGGGATAAAGCTCCATGCTGATTTTCAGCAGTTTGCTATTGATTCCGATAAAGCACAGTATATGTATAAAGTGATAGACGGAAGGCTTCCAATACTTTTCCATATGGGAGATTACAGATATTCATACACGAATCCTGAAAAGCTTTTAAAGCTTACAAAACTCTTTCCTAATCAGATATTTATAGGAGCTCATTTCGGTGGGTACAGTGAATGGGATGCAGCAGAAGAGTATCTTCTTGGGAAAACAGGAATATACATCGATACGTCCAGTTCTTTATTCAAGTTAAGTCCTGAGAGAGCTTCCAAACTGATCTACAAGCATGGTGCGGATAAGGTCCTTTTTGGTACAGATTACCCAATGTGGAACCCTGAAGAGGAACTTGGAAGATTTATGAAAGTTCAGATCAAAGACGGTGACAGGGAAGATATCCTTTATAATAATGCCGCTAAACTCTACCATGTAATGTGATATAATTTACATAGTTTTTGTTTGGAGGTTCATAAGCGTTGGCATTATCTCCTATGATGCGTCAGTACCTCGAGATCAAGGAGGAAAACAAGGATAATCTTCTTTTCTTCAGACTCGGGGATTTTTATGAATTGTTTTTTGAAGATGCAAAGACAGCTTCCAGGGAACTGGATCTGACTCTTACAGGAAAAGACTGCGGTCTAGAAGAAAGGGCTCCCATGTGTGGTGTTCCTTTTCATGCGGCTGATACCTACGTCAAAAGACTCATAGAAAAAGGGTATAAAGTCGCAATATGCGAACAGCTTGAGGATCCGGCTACTGCAAAAGGCCTTGTAAAAAGGGGTATAGTAAGGATAGTCACTCCAGGAACCATCTCTGAGATGAATATGCTGGATGATACCAAGAATAACTTCATTCTTTCCATATATGAAAGGGATGAACGTATCAGTTTATCATACTGTGATGTTTCAACAGGTGCCTTCTATGCAGAGGAAGGAACACTTGCAAACCTCAATAACCTTCTCATAAGGATCAATCCAACAGAGATCATTTATTCATCAGAGAACAGTAAACTTGATAATTATCTTAAATCTTCCAGTTTAAGCTTTTATTGTTCTCCGTATGATAACTATGCATTTCAGTCATCATATGCTCTTAAAACCCTGCTTAACCATTTTAAAGTGATAAGCATGCTTTCCTTTGGCATAGATGACGATTCGATAATTATCAATTCTGCGGGAGCACTGCTGCAATATCTTCTGGATACACAGAAAAATTCACTTGATCACATTAAAAAAGTAAAGATATCAGCAAATAATGAATTCATGGTGCTCGATGCTTTTACTGTAAGAAATCTTGAGCTTCTTGAGAATATCAGGGACAAGTCAAAGAAAAGCTCACTGCTTGGTCTTCTGGATAAGACCAGGACCGCAATGGGAGCAAGAAAGATAAGGAACTACATTGAAAAACCACTGCTCAGCAAGGTCCTTATAAATCAGAGATTAAATGCCGTATCAGCAATAGTCGAAAATATCTATCTCAGAAGCGAGCTCAGAACAGCATTAAACGAGATCTATGATATAGAACGTCTGCTTTCAAGGATCAGTTATGGTTCGCTGGATGCAAGGGACGTTGTGATGATAAGGAACTCCATCGCTCCCATACCATACATAAAGGAACTCCTAAAGGACGTAAAGGATCCTTACCTGCAGGAGCTTGGCGAGAGCCTTGACCCTTTGAATGACATTAAGGATCTCATGGATAAAAGTATAACTGACGATCCTCCTGTCGGTATCAAGGAAGGCGATATCATCAAAGCCGGATACAACAGTGAAGTTGACAGACTCAGAGAGCTGAAGAACAATGCAAACAAATGGCTCAGAGATCTTGAACAGAGAGAAAGAGAAGAGACCGGGATCAAGACTCTGCGTGTAGGGTTCAATAAGGTGTTTGGCTATTATATAGAAGTGACTAATTCGTTCCTTGGTCAGGTGCCGTCCAGATATATAAGAAAGCAGACCCTTACAGGTGGTGAAAGATACATCACGGAAGAACTGAAGAAGCTTGAAGATGACATACTGAATGCCAGTGAACAGTGTAACAGACTTGAGTATCAGCTGTTTTCCAGCATCAGAGAAGAACTTTCACAGTATATTGATATTCTTCAGAATAATGCTGACATCATAGCTACGGTCGATACCATACAGTCTTTTGCTCAGGTATCCTATGACAACAACTATGTGAAACCAAAGATAAACACGAATGGTACCATAGATATCAAAGGCGGTCGTCATCCAGTAGTCGAATCATTCTCAAAGATCGATTTTATTCCTAATGATACATACATGGATACAAAAGATGACAGGCTTTTACTGATCACAGGCCCTAATATGGCAGGAAAGAGCACATTCATGAGACAGACGGGTCTCATAGTGCTGATGGCACAGATAGGTTGTTTTGTTCCTGCACAGTCAGCCAATATATCCATCGTTGACAGGATATTTACAAGGGTAGGGGCATCAGATGATCTTTCCTCCGGTCAGAGCACATTCATGATGGAGATGAATGAACTTGCAAGCATACTGAACAATGCTACAAAGGACAGCCTTATCATTCTTGATGAGATCGGCAGAGGTACATCCACCCTTGATGGTTTGAGTATCGCATGGGCAACGATAGAGTATCTTCAGGGTGAACATGGTATTGGTTCCAAGACACTTTTTGCTACTCATTATCATGAACTTATTTCCTTAGAAGGAATGATACCTGGTCTTCGCAATTATTCTGTAGGTGTCAAAGAGATCAATAAGGAGATCATATTCCTCCATAAGATAGTAAAGGGTGGTACTGATAAGAGTTTCGGTATAGAAGTCGCCAAACTTGCCGGACTTCCTAAAGGGCTGTTAAATAAAGCCAATATGCTTCTTAAACAGCTGGAAAGACAAAACAGGACAGATATCACTGAGATCGATACTGAGAATATACCTGAAGATAATAACGATAATGAAAATGAAAGGGAAGTGATACGTTCTCTTAAGGGGATAGACATCAATTCACTTACACCATTTGAAGCACTTTCCATATTGAATGATCTTAAGGAAAAACTGAAATGATTATGAATAAGATAAATATACTTGATGAAAAAGTCTCCTCAAGGATCGCTGCAGGAGAAGTCATTGAAAGACCTTCTTCTGTAGTCAAGGAGCTGGTGGAAAACTCAATAGATGCCAAAGCAAATGCCATATCCATCTACATAGAAGAAGGTGGCATAAAAACCATTCGTGTTACAGATAATGGTGAAGGCATGGGAAAGGAGGATGTAAAGACATCCATCCTTAAGCATGCTACCAGTAAGATAATTTCCATCAATGATCTTAATAACATAGTTACTATGGGATTTCGAGGAGAGGCTCTTCCAAGTATTGCAGCTGTTTCGATCCTGACTATAAAATCAAAGCTTAAGGATGAGGATCTTGGAACTGAACTTGTTTGCAGAGGCGGAAGCAATATAACCCTTAAGGAGATAGGTATTCCTGATGGTACAAGCATCACTGTGAATAATCTGTTTTACAATACTCCTGCAAGACTTAAATTCTTAAAGAAGACCTCTACGGAGCTTGGATATATCGTAGATATGGTAAGCCGTCTGATATTGTCACATCCTGACATATCTTTCAGATTATCAACGCCCGAAAAGACTATTTACCATAGCCCTGGAAATGGTGAATTACGTGATGCGATATACAGTGTATATGGAGCAAACATCAAAAATCAGCTCATACCTGTAGATTACAGATTTAATAGTATTTATTTAAAGGGGTTTATTGGTGCACCATCTTTTCCGTTCAGGACCACAAAGCACCAGACTCTTCTTGTGAACAGCCGGTATGTAAGAAATGAACTGGTCTCCAGGACAGT
>CACZNR010000114.1 GCA_902782475.1 uncultured Eubacteriales bacterium | reverse complement strand
TTTTATTTATCTTCTGGTCCGGAAAAATCTCTGTGGTATCTCAAATACCAGGACTATTGCAAGTACTATGCCTCCAACGATACTTATGGAATTAAGTCCTACGTTGACCGCTGAATGGACATCGTTGTTTATAAGATAGAATACAGTCCTGTAGATCCCTCCTCCTGGTATCAGTGGCAGTATCCCAGGAAGCAGATAGATCGTGGAAGGTGTTTTAGTCCTTACTGCACTGAATCTCGACAGAAGAGTTATGACTATGGTTGCCACCAGGCATGCAAGAAAATCCGAAAGATCTGCAAGCAGGAGAAGTCTGTATATGAGCCATCCTGCTGCGCCTATACCTCCACATACGATAAAATATTTCTTTGGTATGCAGAAGAGGATGCAGAAACAAATGGTACCTATTGCTGCCGATGCTACCTCTATAGCTATCCTCATAACAGTGTACCTCCGGTTATCAGAGTATATATGGCAAGAGAAAAACCTGCCCCCACTGCTATGCACAGAAAAGTCAGAAGAGCATCAAGCATCCTTATGGATCCCGAAAGATAATCCCCGTTTCCCATGTCCCTTATGGCGTTTATGAATGCTATCCCGGGTATCTGTGGTACAACTGTACCGGCTATTATGGCATTTATGTTGTCACCAAATCCCATATGGTATATGACGATGGAAAACAGACATCCTGCCATGACAGAAAAGATATTGAGCGTGATCTTCGAGAGCTTCATCCTGGCTGCCAGTAACGTGCAGACATATACTATGAATCCTCCGAATAGTGCTATTATACTGTCTTTGATGGATCCGCCCATGACATACGCAAATCCGGCACTGCCTATTGCAGCGGCAGCTATCATAAGAGCATCAGGATACGCCTTTATGTTCTCTATGCGGTCAAGCTCTTCCCTTATCCTGTCTGTATCCCTAAGTTCTCCGCTCACTATGCGTCTGGAAAGTGAGTTTACCTCTATCACCTTATCCAGGCGTGTGGCACCGATCGGTATATGCCCCACCTTTGCATATGTCTTATCCTTTGTATTTTCTGTCAGGAATATTCCGTTACTCAGGACATAATAATCATGAGACACTATGTCAAAGGATCTTATTATCCTGTCCATGGTCTCTTCGATCCTAGATATCTCCGCTCCGTTTTCCAGCAATATCTTTCCGGCCCTGGCTGCTATGTCCAGGACATCCTTCTCTGTACCAGTCATTATTCTCCTTTAAAGAAATCTATATCCATCAGATGTACCATGAGATGTGCAAACAGTGAATTTGCCCATGCAAACCAAGGTCTGGAATAATTATCAGGGTCCTTCGGGTCAAAGGATTCATGCATGTAATTGGTTCCTGCATGTGTATTTGAAAGGGTCTCAAGTATGCCCTTTATCTCTTCCCTGTCATCTGTCGTAAGAGCCTGCATTATAAGTGCTATATGCCAGATATATCCTTCCTTTGTATGAGGGCTTCCGATGCCTTTTGCATATGGTCCTTCATAATAATAAGGATTATCCTTTGAAAGGACGAATCTGCGTGTCCTGAGATACATAGGATCATTCTTTTCCGCATACCCGAGATAAGGTATGGCAAGAAGGCTTGGTGAGTTGGCGTCGTCCATAAGGTTCTGGTGCCCAAGTCCGTCAACCTCATAGGCATATATCTTTCCATACTTTTCAGTATCTGCGATCCCGTAAGTGTCTATACCCTTCTGGATCTGTTCTTTCAGCTCTTCTGCTTCACTGGATATGAACTCATCCTTGTATACTTTTTGGTTGATCTCAAGAAGCTTTTCAAGAGCCTTCACAGCCATCATGTTTGCAGGTATCAGATAATGGTAGATGCATGCATCATCGGAAGGTCTGAAAGCCGTCCATGACATCCCTGTATAACCAACAGGAGACCCTTTTCCATCGTTACAGAGGACCCCTTCCCTTCTCTTGAATGAGAAAGGTGAGTTTTCATGATGCTGCTCTGTCCTTATGACTTTCAGTATGGCATATGCCATTTCCTTCCATGTGTCCGTGAAGATCTTTTCCTCACCTATGGTCTTCCAGTATTCATATGACAGGTATAAAGGTGCGCAAAGTGAATCAAGTTCGTACTTTCTTTCCCATACCAGTGGAAAATGGTCAGTGATATCTGTCTTATGGCCTCTGTTTGGATCGCTCTCATCCTTATTGAATGCATTTGCATAAGGATCAGCCAGGATCTGAACAGCATGTTTTGCTATTACGCTCTCAAGTATCTCCCTTAAGTAAGCGTCCTCTTTTGCATATCTGATATAGAATATGACCTGGGCATAGGAATCCCTCAGCCACATGGCTGGTATGTCTCCTGTGATGACGAAGTATGAGCCGTCATCCAGTTTTTCAACAGTTGTGGAGATGGTGCTTAAAAAGCACTGTGCCACCAGTGGTGCAAGCTTCGGATAATTCTTTTCATAATAATCCTGCAGATGTTCTGCCTCGTTTAATAGTGATTCAGGTATTTTCATTTATTGTTTTCCCTTTCTGAAAAATATCACATATATATTATATGATGTTTTTAATTACATATGTCATTGCGTTTTGCTTTTAAGAACTATCAGTGTCAGTTCCGGCGGATTGAATATCCTTGGCGTTGTGTAGTTAAGAGCCAGTCCTCTGCTTATGATCATGACATGATCTTCAAAATCAAATCTTCCTCCTGCATACTTGGGAAAAAAGCCCTGATTAGGTGCATACACCCCTTCTATGATGCCCGGAAGTCTCCACTGTCCACCATGGGCGTGTCCCGTCACGACGAGATCACAGGGATATGCATCATATTTGAAATCCCTCTCAGGCCGATGAGCCAGAAGAATTGTATACCTGCTGTTATCAAGCTCTTTAAAGGCATCTCTTAGCTGAACGTTCTCAGTCTTACTGTAAGGATCATCTATACCACATATATTAAGGACATCTCCATTTACAGAGATCGTATCATGCTCTCCTTCCAGTACAGTTACACCATATCCCCTTATCATATCTTTTATCTCATCTGATCTGTGAGTCCAGAGTTCGTGATTGCCTGTAACATAATAGCATCTGTATTCATTTCCGATCTGTTTTAAAAGTGTCTCGGCAGGTCCCTGCGGAAGATAATCATCCACTATGTCTCCGGGAAGAAATATAAGATCCGGATCGATCTCCCTGATCTCCTGCATGAGATTTTCCTGACCTTTTCCGAACTCGCAGCTGTGAAGATCTGATATCACAAGGATCCTGGTGTCACTGTCTATTTTTTCGGAATGGATCTCATACTTTTTTATCACCATTCCCCTGTAAAATTCCTGGGTGACAAATATTGAAAAAAACACCATGAGAATGATCTTATATATTATGATCCTCCATGGTGTTCTGTTATCTATCCTGTACATTATCATTCAGTCCTTACATCCTAAGATACTTAAATGATAACAGAATATAATGAATTATTTGTTAAGGTCTGTCAGTATTATGCCCTTATATCTCGGTGAATGTCTTTCAAGCTCATAGCATTCTCCCGGAAGCACAGGGAATCTGTCAAGGAATTCTCCTATGTCAGACATGTCTTTCTCTGAAAGATCAAATCCCAGTGTCTTAAGATTTGAATCTATATGCTTTGAATTCCTGGTCCCGATCATTACTGCCCCGACTCCGTTCTGTTTAAGAACATACTGAGTAGCTACATTGGCTATCTTCACATCATATTTATCTGCAATGCCCTTTAAAAGTACCAGAAGTTCCTGCAGGCCGTCCCATGTAAGAGTATCTTCTATCACCTGCATGTATTTGACCTGGGATCTCGTCTCCGGCCTGTCATAAGGCACTCCTATATATCTTTCATCAAGGAATCCCCCTGCAAGAGTACCATAGCAGAACGTTTTGATGCCATGTTCACTGCTGAACTTCAGAAGAGTTTTTTCAGGCCTTCTGTCAAAGAATGAATACTGTGCCTGATTTGAAACTACATTTATGCCTGCATCCAGGAACTGCTTGAGCCTTTCTGTATCCATATTGCACATGCCTATGTTCCTGATCTTCCCTTTTTCCTGAAGTCTTACTAGTTCAAAAGCAGTATCCATCATTCCAGGTATCTCAAAATCCCACCAGTGGAACTGAACGAGATCCAGTGCCTCCCTGTGCATCCTCGAAAGGGATCTGTCGACAATCCTCTCGACATATTCCCTGTCTATCTCAGCAAGTATGCCCTTATCCGGTACGAATTTGGTATGGATCTGAATATCTTCTTCCTTATAATCACCTGAAGCCTTCAGTTCCTGGACAAACATTCCAAGTATCTCTTCGGCTCCTGTATATATATCTGCACAGTCGAATGTGATAAATCCTTCATCCTTCAGCCTGTGAAATGCATACATGACATCTTTAAGATCTATCTTTCCCTGGAGGCTGTGTTCAGCAGAAAGCTGCCAACATCCGTTTATTATCCTGTTGAAAGTATATCCGTTTGAAAAAGTATTTTTTCTGTCCATTATTTTTCCTCCAGTGGTACTACAGTGCATTCAGAATGTGAAAACTTCCTTATTCCTGTTCTCGTTATCCTGAATCTGGCTCCGCAGTTAGGATCAGGACAGGCTATAAGGGTATCTGTCTTCATCCAGTCATTGTCATCAAGCATCCTCTGTTTGGCAGGCAACAGAGGTAAAAGAGCACTTAATGCATACATTGAAAAATGATCATTTTCAGGAAAAATGATGTTCTCTCCCTGTACAAGGAAATGATCACCTTCTTTATGGCTGCATACAAAAGGCCTCCCGGAAGAAGTAACTTCTACTTTAAGGTCATATAATTCAAAAATATCATCTTTTTCCATAACTATGCTCCTCGAACTTCTTAACACATGAATTGTATCATATCAGTGTGATGCTCATAAACATCTTATGACACCTGAGACCCTGAATAGACTCTTTCATCAAAGACTCTTTGCTGTATAATTCTTTTTATCGCAATTTCTCTCCAATAAAGCTATAATCTACTTATGCAAAGGGTCCTTGAATATTTGATCTGTGAAGACTATTCCGGAAAAACAATAAGATCATATCTGAAATATCTCTCTTTCTCAAAGAGATGTCTTTCTTTTCTTTCCAATCATTCCGGGACCGTATTTCTGAATGATGTTGAAGTTCCTCTTCTGACAGCACTTGGTGCAGGAGATCATCTTAGAATAGTGTTCTTTGATGATATGGCTGATGAGATTATAAAGACTGAAATACCACTGGACATCGTTTATGAAGATGAAGATATCATAGTCATAAACAAACACTCAGGACTTCCGGTACATCCGTCGAGAGCCAATTATGATAAAACTCTGGCAAACGGAGTAGCATTTCATCTTAATGACAGTCATCTGGTTTTCCGTTGCCTCAACAGACTTGACCGGGACACTACAGGCCTAACACTGATAGCGAAGAATCTTTATGCTTCCTCTGTCCTCAGTAAGGAAATGCTGGACGGACATATCAGGAAAAAGTACACTGCCATAGTTGAAGGCGCACTTATAGAACACACAGGTACCATAGATGCCGGCATATCCAGAATGAAAGATTCCATGATAAGATATGTCGATCCTGCAAACGGAGAGAGTGCGATCACTCACTTCAGAGATCTGGGTTATTATCCCAAAAATAATGTCTCACTTGTTGAACTGGACCTTGTGACAGGCAGGACTCACCAGATCCGGGTACACATGAAATATATCGGTCATCCTCTGGTCGGGGACAGACTGTACAATCCTTCATCAGCGTTGATGACAAGACAGGCTCTCCATTCCTTTTATCTTGAATTCATCCATCCTGTGACCCGGCAACTTATGTCCTTTACAGTTCCACTTCCGGAAGATATGCAGGAAATACTTCTCTGATTCCCTGAAACACGCTACGAACCATGGGAATATATAAAAGATTCAAGGCTCAAGGGAATCACTGCCGGATTGATGATGGATTTCTATGGGCAAGAAATGCAGGAGATTATCTGTCCAGGCCGGCTTGAGATATGCGACTTTCTCCCAAGAAGACCCTCTCTTGACTGTGTTATGTTTGCTCCGATCGGTAATGAATGCCACTCTGTCAATGAATGGATGAACAGAGCTTCTTTCAACAGGTTATATGTATTTCTTAAGCAGCTATTAGGACAGTTTGATTACAAATAAAATACCGGGACCATGATCCCGGTTTTTATTCTGGCGGAGAAAGAGGGATTTGAACCCTCGCTACGCTATCAACGTACTACTCCCTTAGCAGGGGAGCCCCTTCGGCCTCTTGGGTATT
>CACZNR010000113.1 GCA_902782475.1 uncultured Eubacteriales bacterium | reverse complement strand
GTGACCTTTGTGAAAAGCCCTTCACGAAGTGCACTGCTGTATGCATAGTTGATCGCATTTGGAAGGAAGCTTATGAGCATGAGATGCAGATATCTTGTGCCTTCATCTGCGGCCAGGGCTATGTCGTAGCTTTCACCTTCTGCATGAAGGAAGAGATTGATAAGAGCCTTTCCGAATGGCAGGAAAACGAGCACTGCAAGTGTCGTTAGAGCCACCATGAGCATTATCTTGAAGCGGAATACATTACTGACGTTCTCATGGTCGTTTTTTCCGTGGAACTGTGTTCCGAATATCTCTGCACCAGAAACCGCACCATAGATGCACAGATTATATACATTGATTATCTGGTTTGCTATGGCCACGCCTGAAAGCTGCTCAGTTCCAAGGGAACCTACGGTAATGTTGTTCACAAGACTTATAAGATTGGAAAATGCATTGGCGATCATCATGGGGATCGCAAGATGGAGCAGTTTCCTCAGGAGAAGTCTGTTATCATCTTTAACTTTGTTCATAAACACCCCTATACTAGTATACCAAAAAGAATGGAGTATATAATAACGATTCCAAATGATGCCGGCAGGGTATTATATTGTAGGTTTTATTGCATTTTTGCAGGCTAATCGTTAAAATTTATAACATCAAATCAGGAAATGAGGAAAGACATGGCACAGGATAATAATAAGCAGACATTCAATGCTTCTTCAGAGCTGGCTATAAGAAGAGAAAAGTTAAAGACACTTCAGGAAAACGGAAAAAATCCTTTCTTGACAACAAAGTTTGATTTTGATGCAGATTCAAAAAGCATCAAGGAGGATTTTGAGAAGTTTGAGAACAGGGATGTAGCAGTAGCAGGAAGACTCATCAGCAAGCGTGTCATGGGCAAGGCTTCTTTCTGTCATCTGAGGGATCAGACAGGAGATATACAGCTGTATGTATCCAGGGATGATCTTGGGGATGAAGATTATGCAGATTTCAAGAAGTTTGACGTAGGTGACATAGTAGGAGTAAACGGATTCGTTTTCAGGACAAAGACAGGAGAGATATCTGTTCATACAAAAGAGATAAAGCTCCTTTCAAAATCACTGAATCCACTTCCTGAGAAATTCCATGGTCTTACTGACCAGGAAGCAAGATACAGACAGAGATATGTGGATCTTATCGTAAATCCTGAGATCAAGGAAACATTCGTCAAGAGAGCCCAGATAATAGGTGAAGTCAGGAGCTTCCTCAATGAAAAAGGTTATCTGGAAGTCGAAACTCCGATACTTACACCGTTTGAGATCGGGGCATCTGCACGTCCGTTCCTTACACATCACAATACACTTGATGTTGATATGGTCCTTAGGATAGAGACAGAGCTTTATCTTAAGAGGCTCATCGTTGGCGGACTTGACAGAGTATATGAACTTGGCAAGAACTTCAGGAATGAAGGAATGGATACAAGGCACAATCCGGAATATACCGGTATCGAACTTTATCAGGCATATACTGATGTAAACGGAATGATGGATCTTACTGAAGAACTGTTCAACCGCATAGCTGATAAGGTAAATGGCTCAAGGGTAGTTAATTACCAGGGCAGGGAGATCGACTTTAATAAGTGGTCAAGGATCACCATGAAGGACGCAGTGAAACAGTATTCCGGCGTTGATTATGATGACTGGAAAGATGATGAGGATGCCATAAGGTGTGCCAAAGAGCATGAGGTCGAGCTTCCTGAAGTACCTACAAAGGGGGCCATACTTGCTGAATTTTTTGACAAGTATGTGGAAGACAAGCTGGTCCAGCCGACATTCATTTATGATTATCCTGTAGACATAAGTCCTCTGGCTAAGAGAAAACCGGATGATCCTGAATTTACTGAGCGTTTTGAGTTCTTCATCAACTGCATGGAGTTTGGTAATGCATTCTCAGAGCTCAATGATCCTATAGACCAGAGACAGAGATTCGAAAAGCAGGTCGAGGACAGGAAAAAGCTGGAACCTGACTGCAAGGCACAGGTTGACTATGATTTCATAAATGCACTTGAATATGGTATGCCTCCTACAGGTGGTTTGGGTATCGGAATAGACAGGACAATTATGTTATTCACTGACAGTGCAAGCATAAGAGATGTTATCCTGTTCCCCACAATGAAGACCATTAACGCATCATCTGATACAGATAATGAAGGAAAAGGTACAGAAGAGACTACAGTTATCAATGCTAATGACCCTTCAATGCCGATCTTTGATGCAAACAAGCCTGATCTTGCTAATCTTGTGATCGAACCACTGTTTGAGGATCTGGTAGACTTCGAGACCTTCTCAAAGTCTGATTTCCGTGCAGTAAAGGTCAAGGATTGCGTAGCAGTTCCAAAGAGCAAGAAGCTGCTGCAGTTCACTCTGGATGACGGAACAGGCACAGACCGTATCATTCTCTCCGGTATTCATGCTTACTACGAACCGGAAGAGCTGGTAGGAAAGACATTGATCGCCATCACGAATCTTCCGCCGAGAAAGATGATGGGCATTGATTCCTGCGGCATGCTGCTGTCCGCTGTGAACAACAAGAAGGACAGCGACGAGGAGGAACTTCATCTTCTGATGGTGGACAACCACATCCCGGCAGGCGCGAAGTTGTATTGATCCTGTGGAAATCGCGGACGGAACGTTTG
>CACZNR010000112.1 GCA_902782475.1 uncultured Eubacteriales bacterium | reverse complement strand
TGGAAAAGAAAAGCAGCAGTTTTGCTTACCGTTTTGGGGCTCTGGAAGTCGCCATGAGAGAGAATGATCTGATGGCGGAGGCAGAGGATTATCTGAAAGGCCATCCGGATGCAGCGATAGTGAATCTTGGCTGCGGATTGGACCAGACAGGAGAAAACTGTGATAACGGAAGATGCAGGATATACAATATCGACCTTCCCGATGTGATGGAAGTAAGAAACAGGCTGCTGCCACCCGGTGACCTGACAGAAAACATATCTGCTGACATTAATGACTTTTCATGGTTTGACAGGATAGACAGTTCAAAAGGGGCATACTTCATGGCAGCAGGGGTGTTCTATTATTTTAAGAAAGAACAGATAAGAGCTCTGTTCCAGGCAATGGAAAAGAGATTCCCGGGAGCCAGGCTGTGCTTTGACTCGGCAAACAGGAGAGCTGTAAAACTGATGCTGAAGACCTGGGTGAAGGAAGCAGGCATCACGAGTATAAAGGACTATTTCTGCGTAAACAGCCTGGAAAAGGACTTATGCCCTCTGTTTCAATGTTCTGAAGCTTCTTCAAAGGGGTATATGCTTGGATACAATGATCTTAAAGATCCATCTGTACCACCACTGTTCAGAATGCTGGTGAAAATAGGGGATGGATTCATGAAAATGCAGATAATACGCATAGATCTTGCGGAAAGATGAATAGGAACACATTATTTATGTTCATGAAGAATGTTTATAGTATTTGAAACATACGAGAATGACAAAACATGAAAAAGGAGATCCGGACTCGTAATCGACAGTTTTTCCCCGGAGAAAGTGACTACACTTGTGGGGACCCTGTTCTTCGGACATCAGATATGAGCTTTTTTAAGCGCATGGATCGGAGGGATCCTAAGAGAAAGTACAGGTTCGTATACGGTCATCTGGATCATCGATATATTACTGTGCGCATTTGCCAGTGCCGTGAGCTTCACTATAAGGGAAGATAAGGTAAAAAGAAAAGGCGGGGTCAGATGATCCCGCCTCTCCGCTTTTTTCAGATTACTTTTTCATGAGATCCTTGCCGGCATTCCATGCCTGAGCAAACTTTTCACCGGTAGTATAGTATCCATTCCTGAACTGGTCGAACATTGCAGCATGAAGCTTTGAAACATCGACCTTGCCCTTTTCATCAAGGACTTCCTCGTCTGCCTTGACGTTGACTATCTTTCCGACGATACCTGATACATATTCATCCTTGAGATGTTCAAGAAGCTCACATTCCATGACGACAGGGAATTCCTCTATTACAGGAGCATTTACCTTGTCACTCTTCACTGCATGGTATCCTGTCCTTTCAAATTTATCGTCCATACGGTTTCCTGAGGCGATGCCAAAGAAATCAGCCACATCTATGTGCTTCTCGTCTGCCAGTGCAACTGTGAAAGCCTTGCTCTCCATGATGTTCAGCCATGTCTTTTTTCCTTCTCCGATGAAGAGTATGATCTTGTCATCGTCACATATCTGTCCCCATGCTACGTTCATTACATTCACTTTTCCCTCAGCATCGTATGCTGCTACCATAAGTACAGGCATAGGATATACTGCCTGAACAAGTCCGAGATCCTTTTTCATATTTGTGATACCTTTCAAAACACTTGTTTTTATCTGTACAGATGATATCTTTATGACGGAAAAATACAAGTATCATTTTTAAGGATAGGTACTATACATTAGGATAGCATATGTCGAACAGGATAGAAGAAGCCGATTACAGCAGTACAGGATACAGTTATACTCTTTCGCTCATAGCGGGAAAGTACAAGCCCGTGATACTTTACAATATTACGCGCCGGGAAAGCCCACCACTAAAGTAGTGGGCTTTCCAGGCGGGTAATACTGTAAGATCATCATAGTGGGCATTGTCTATGCGCTTTCCTGTGGAGAGCTCCACCCAGTCCCTGCTTACTATCTGTCTGCTGCCGACTTTTCCGTAGTTATAGTACATCTCTATGAATCTGAAAAGCCCGCTGAGTCTTATCTCAAGGCCACTGGAACCAAAGGTATGGCCCTCAGGGTCTGTACGCCACTTTGGCCTTGCCATGCCAAGAGGAGTAAAGAGCCTCGGCATCAGGTAGTCCACAAGGTCGCAGCCTGCTTTTTTCTGAAGCATCATTCCTGCAACATACGGTGCCATGTTGTTATACCAGAAGAAAGTGCCGGGCTTTTTTGGAAACGGCTTCGAAAAACTGTATCCCAGGAAATCACTTTCCGGGACATTGTCACCCATAAGGTAGCTCTGGTCCTGTCCCGGAGCCATGCACAGAAGATCC
>CACZNR010000111.1 GCA_902782475.1 uncultured Eubacteriales bacterium | reverse complement strand
GATGATTTTTGACAACTTTATTTTAACGAGTTGATCCCTGATTGTCTCTTATTTTTTTATTAGACCCCAATTAAAAGTATAGAACCTAAAAAAACGGGAGCAGCGATGCTCCCGTTTGCTTTTATCCGTTGATCAGCTTCATGCTTTTTCCCATGTAGTTCCATCCTTGGTATCCTTAAGGATGATGCCCTTTTCAGCAAGTTCATTCCTTATGGCATCAGCTGTTGCATAATCCCTGTTTTTCTTTGCTTCCAGACGCTCAGCTATCTTCTCATTTATATAGCTCTCAAGCTCTTCATCGACATCTGAAGTCTCTTCATCCAGAAGTCCCAGAGAGAGGACCTTTTCAAATTCTTCAATGAGTCTGTACTTTTCAGCATCTGTGATATCAGCCTTGAGTACATCATATATCTTGGTAACAGCCATTGAAGTATTGAGGTCATCTGCCAGTGCTTTCATGAAGTCCAGCCTGTAGCTGTCGATGACTGTCTCGTCAACTGCTCCTTCTCTGTTAAGAGCAGAGATCCTGCTCTTGAGCCTGGAATACTGTGAAGCGACATTATCAAGGGCATCATATGAGAATTCAAGAGGCTTTCTGTAATGTGACTGTAGGCAGAACAGCCTGTATACCAGAGGGTTGTATCCTTTTTTCTCCAGCAGGGAAACAGTAAGGAAATCTCCCTTTGACTTGCTCATCTTTCCTGCCTTGTCATTGAGGTGCTGAACATGGAACCAGTATCTGCACCATGGATGACCAAGATATGCCTCGCTCTGGGCTATCTCGTTGGTATGATGCGGGAATATGTTATCTACTCCACCACAATGGATATCAAGATATTCACCGAGATGCTTCATGCTTATGCATGAGCATTCAATGTGCCATCCGGGATAACCTACGCCCCATGGGCTGTTCCATTTAAGCTGCTGGTCTTCAAACTTGGATTTCGTGAACCATAGTACAAAGTCGGCCTTATTGCGCTTGTTGGTGTCTTCGTCCACATCATCCCTTACACCTATCTTAAGATCATCACTGCTGTGTCCGGTAAGGGAATAATAGTTCTTTACTTTTGAAGTATCAAAGTAGACATTCTCTCCGGATATATATGCGTACCCCTTCTCTATGAGGGCTGAAACGACCTTGATGAAATCATCGATACAGTTCGTAGCAGGCTCAACTGTCTTTGGGATGGCGATGTTGAGCTTTTCGCAGTCAGCAAAGAAGGAATGGGTATAGAACTTTGCTATCTCCATTACAGACTTATGTTCTCTCTTTGCACCCTTGAGCATCTTGTCCTCGCCTGTATCAGCATCGCTGGAAAGATGTCCGACGTCAGTTATGTTCATTACACGGTTCACATGATAACCGTTAAAGTTGAGAGCCTTTTCCAATACATCTTCCATTATGTAGCTTCGCAGGTTGCCTATGTGGGCAAAATGGTAGACCGTAGGTCCGCAGGTATACATCCTGACTTCCTTTTCATCGTGAGGGATGAATTCCTCCACGGTTTTTGAAAGAGTATTGTAAAGATAGAATTTGGTCAACATAATTACCTCGTTATTTAATGCATCTTATCGAATATGATACTTCATATTCTTTGCCAGGTTCAAGCTTTATTGCACCCGGCTTGTCTTCAAAATTACCAGTCTCATCTGTGTATGCAGGAAGTCCGTTCCAAGGTTCAAGACAGAAGAATGGTGCCTGAAGCTTTGGAGGAGTCCAGAGTGTAAGGTTCTCAAATCCATCGTAACAGAATTCCATCCCTGTGCCGTCAGACTTCTTTACAAGACATACCTTCTTGGATGCAGGATGCTTGAGAACTATGGCATCAACATCGAAATCCTTGTAGCAGATCTCATAAGTATCACCTGTGATCCTCTTCTCAAGCTTGTATGAATCTGAGAAAAGGCTTTGCTCATCAGTATAGTACATGTCCAGATCTTCCGGCTTTTCGAATTTGAGGACATAATCTTCACAGCTGTTATCAACGAGATATCCTGCATGGCCTCCTATGCAGAAGAACATGTCCCTGCTGTCGCAGTTCGATACATGGTATGTTGTCGTGTATCCTTCTTCAGTGATCTCGTGTGATACTCTGAGAACGAAATTGAAAGGATACTGCTTAAGGGTATTCTCACTGGCTTTCAGTTCAAATACAGCTTTGGTGTCTGTAAGCTCTGCAAGTTCAAACTCACTCTTCCTTGAGAAGCCGTGCTTTGTTGTCATGGAATATTCTTCTCCGTAGAATTTTACTTTCCAGTCCTTCAATGCACTTACGAAAGGAAAGAGCACAGGTGCATGACCATTCCAGTATTTCTTGTCGCCTGTCCAGATATATTCCTTGCTGTCGTTCACATAGGAGATGAGTTCTCCGCCGTAGGTATCCACTGTTCCTGATACATTACCGAGTTTAAGTGTATATTGCATAGTAATTTTCTCCTTATATTATTGTCACTTCCTATTATGAAGCTTTTTTGTATCCACTTCAAGTTTGCTTGTTTTTCAGAGCATGGTAAAGGTATATAATAGTGAAAAATGACATGGCTGGTGAAACGATGGCATCAAAGGAACTACTGGATATACGCGGGCTCATAGAACAGGAATATGGAGAACAGGTGCTGGAAAGATGCATGGATTCATCGAAGGTGCAGAGAGCATCTTCTCTTAGGATAAATACACTGCTTTCAGACGAGAATGAAGTGATCTCCTTCATGGAAGAAAAGGGGATATCCTATAAAAGACCGGAATGGAATCCTGAAGGGCTGTATTTTGATGCTTCCTGTGAAAGTGAGATCAGAAGTTCCGGCCTGTATGCGGAAGGGAAGATATATTTTCAGAGCCTGTCATCCATGATGCCTGTTATCATAATGGATCCGAAGGAAGGTGAGTCTATACTTGATATGTGTGCGGCTCCCGGAGGGAAGACATGCCAGATAGCTGCAGCCACAGCTAACAAGGCTCAGATAACAGCATGTGAACAGCAGTTCAAAAGGGCTGAGAGGCTCAAGTACAATCTTTCAAAACAGGGCGTAAAGTGTGCCTTCGTCATGAATACTGATGCAAGAAAACTGGATGACCTTTTCCGTTTTGACAGGATACTTCTGGATGCACCCTGCAGCGGGACGGGAACTTTCACTTCGGAAGAGGAATTTGATAAGCATAGGAAGGACTTTTTTGATAGACTCCTTGATACACAGAGAAAGCTCATGGACAAGGCCTTAAAGCTCCTGAAACCCGGAGGGATACTTGTTTATTCAACATGTTCCATATTGAAGGAGGAAAACGAAGACAATGTGGGAAGAGCCCTTAAGAAAAGCGACATTGAGCTTCTTCCAATAGATACGAAAAGATTTGGGGACGTTCCTTTACTTCCCTGCAGCATTGAAGGAACTTTAACACTCTGCCCGGACGGCAGATATGAAGGCTTTTTCGTAGCGGCACTGAGAAAGAAGATTTGAGCGACAGACCATAAGGTTATAATCATAACAGAAATATAAGGAAGGTACGGATAATGAAGACAGTAGGGTACTATAACGGTGAAGTATGTGAAGTTGACGAACTCAGGATACCTGCTCTTGACAGGGCTGTGTATTTTGGTGACGGAATATATGATGTAGCCATATGTGAGAACAGGAAGGCTTTTACACTTGATTATCACATAGACAGATTCTATAACAGTGCAAAGGCGATAGATATAAGGTTCTCTATGCCAAGGGACGAATTCAGGAGCCTTCTGCTGTCACTTATAGATAAATGTGACTCCAATGACATGATGGTATATTTCCAGCTGTCCAGAGGCATAGGAAAGAGGAAACATGAATATCAGGACATGGAAGGGGCACTTCTAATAATGATAACTCCTTTTACCATGGGCGATATGAGAAAGAAAATGAAGCTCGCAACATTCGAGGACAAGAGATTCCTTTACTGTGATATAAAGACCATAAACCTTATACCAAGTGTACTTGCAGCTCAGCATGCATCTGTACATGGCTGCAATGAGGCTCTCATGCACAGGGGAGACATGGTCACTGAGTGTGCACATTCAAGCCTTCTGTTATTGAAGGATGGCAAGGTCATAGCACCGCCTCTTGATGAATACATACTTCCGGGGATCACCAGGAAAGTGGTTGAAGAGATCTGTGCAGAAAATGACATACCATTCGTTACCAGGAGATTCACTGTGCAGGAAGCACTTGATGCTGATGAGATAATCGTGGCAAGCACTACAAAGAACATATCCGGAACGTGTGAGGTAGACGGAAAACCTGTAGGCGGAAAGGATGAAAAACTTCTTTCAAGGCTTCAGGATCTATTCCAGGAAAGACTGGACAGGGAAACAAAATGAAAGGAAAAGACTTTTTCGGGAAAGAATGGTCATATCTGCTGATACAGGTCGTGATCACAGCCATACTTGTAGCTGCTTTCTGGATAGGCCTTGGCAGGGATGCAATAGGTTTCAGTGTCATAGCCATATATTTCGTTATGCCCGTAAGCATCTTCGTCCTTTCTTTTTATATGGCAAGAACGGGCCAGGACTACAGGGTAATGATAAAGAGCTTACTGTTCGGCCTTCTGTTCATGCTCCTTGAGTATCTGACATTCTCTCTTGCAAATATGCTGAGTTTTGAAAGATTCAACTTTCCGGAGCTGGTCCTGATGCTTGCAGGAACTTTAATATCTGCTGTAGCTATGCTCATCTCGATGCTTATAAAGAAGAAAATAAAAGGATAAGTTGGAAAATAACACTTTTTGTTCATATATTACAAAAAGGTTATGAATTCTGCTATTTTCAAATGCAAAATGTGAAAATTTCCCTTTATAAAGGGAAATTTTCTTACATTAGAGGTTGAATTATGATATAATTTAATAGTCAGGAAAATACGAGGAAAGGAGACCATTTTCGTGTTCAAGATAGGTGATTATATCATGTATAACAAGAGTGGGGTCTGCAGAGTGATAGACATAGCAGACCGGACTTTTGGCGGAAGGGCAGAAAGTGCTCCTTATTATACCCTCGAGGCTGTGTATGGAACAGAGACAGTTTTCCTCCCAGTGAAGAACAACAGTCCCGTGCTCAAATACAGAGCGATCATTTCAAAAGATGAAGCTGCAAACTTTATTTCAGAGATTCCAGGGTTACTGGATAGGTATATCATGAATATCCCTGTTGTAGAACAGAGGGAGCTTCAGAATTTTTATAAGTCACTAATTGCTTCTGACGACATTTATGAGTGGCTTAAAATACTTGCATATATCCTGAATAAGAAAAGGACCATGCTCAATGGTGGAAAGAAACTCTGCCAGACTGATAAGATCTATGAGATGAAAGCAAAGAACCTTCTTTATGGGGAACTTGCTACGGCACTCGAGGAAGATAAGGAGAATCTCGGCCAGGAACTCGATGGAAAGTACATGAAGTAATATTGACATTTCATGTAATTTTTTTTATTATTTGTGTCAGTCGGACAGAAGAAGCTTTTCCGGACTTTATAGAGAGATAATGGGTGGTGAAAATTATCAGGAGGAAAAGTGGTGGAGCTGTTCGGACAATAAGCATATGGAACTAAGTGGACTTTAAACAGTCAATTAGGGTGGAACCGCGGAACTAATACTTTCGTCCCTTACATGGGATGGAAGTTTTTTTATTTAATCAAAAGGAGAATAACATGGATCAGTCAAAGAAAACAATGGATAAGATAGTTGCTCTCTGCAAGGGCAGAGGATACATCTTCGCAGGCTCCGAGATATATGGAGGCCTTGCAAATACATGGGACTATGGTCCTCTTGGAGTAGAGTTCAAGAACAATGTAAAAAAAGCATGGTGGAAGAAGTTCGTTACAGAGTCAAAATACAATGTAGGTATAGACTGTGCGATACTTATGAATCCTGAGACATGGGTAGCATCCGGTCACGTAGGTGGATTCAATGATCCGCTCATGGACTGCAAGGAGTGCAAGGAGAGATTCAGAGCTGATAAGCTCATAGAGGACTATGCCTTCCAGAACAAGAAAGAGATAAATGTCACTTCCATGTCCAATGAAGAGATGGAGGCTTTCATAGCTGAGAATATCCCATGTCCTTCCTGTGGAGCAAAGGCAAGCTTTACTCCAATAAGGAAATTCAACCTCATGTTCAAGACTTTCCAGGGTGTAAATGAAGATACAGCTTCACAGATCTATCTCAGACCTGAAACAGCACAGGGAATATTCGTAAACTTCAAGAACGTACTTAGGACTACAAGAAGGAAGATGCCTATGGGTATCGGACAGATCGGTAAATCCTTCAGAAACGAGATAACTCCGGGAAACTTCACTTTCAGGACAAGAGAGTTTGAGCAGATGGAGCTTGAGTTCTTCTGTGATCCTAAGGAAGAGATGAAGTGGTTCCATTACTGGAAGGATTACTGCAAGAACTTCCTTCTGAGCCTTGGCATCTCCGAAGAGACCATGAGGCTCAGGGATCATGATCCTGAAGAGCTTTCACACTATTCAAATGCAACTACAGACATAGAGTATCTGTTCCCGTTCGGATGGGGCGAGCTCTGGGGAGTTGCAGACAGGACTGACTTTGACCTTAAGGCTCATATGGAGCATTCCGGTGAGAATTTCATGTACCAGGATCCTGTTACCAATGAGAAATACATACCTTACTGCATAGAGCCATCTCTCGGAGCTGACAGAGTTGCACTTGCATTCCTCTGCGAGGCATATGACGAAGAACAGCTTGAGAATGATGATATGAGAGTCGTAATGCACCTGCATCCTGCACTTGCACCTTACAAGGCAGCTGTACTGCCTCTTACCAAGAAGCTTTCAGACAAGGCGGATGAAGTATTTGAGATGCTGTCAAAGGAATTCAGCGTTGAATATGATTCAGCAGGAAGCATCGGCAAGAGATACAGAAGAGAAGATGAGATCGGAACTCCTTACTGCATAACAGTAGACTACGATACCATGGAAGATGACACAGTCACAGTACGTGACAGAGATACCATGGAGCAGATAAGGCTTCCTATCAGTGAGCTCAAGGAATTCATAAGAGGAAAGCTTGAATTCTGATAACTGTACAATGATCAAAAATGCCTGACCGGTTGAAACCAGTCAGGCATTTTTGTCAGAATCGCAGCTGCTTCAGTACCTTTTCAGGCATATCTGCAGTTACAAGCATATGGTCGTCATTGTATTCGATGTTCAGATCTTTACCATATTGCTGAAGCTTTGAGAGCTTCGAACCTTCAGAATACTTAAGCTTTACGGATATGCGTACCATATTGTCCTTAAGCTTCTCATCTATCACATTGAGCAGATGACCGATACCTTTCTTTTCCTTGGCGGATATGCCTATGATATTGGAAGGGATATCATCTTCGTCAAGCATGTCAGTTTTGTTGTATACATGGATGATTGGAGTATCCTTTACACCTATCTCTGTGAGGACATTATTCACCACACCTTCGTGTACAGCATGGTCCGGATCGGAGATGTCTGTAAGTATCATGATAAGGTCTGCGGAAAGAGTCTCTTCAAGTGTGGACTTGAATGCACTTACAAGATCATGCGGAAGCTTATCTATGAATCCGACAGTATCTGTAAGGAGGACATCCTTTCCTGAGGGCAGAGTGATCTTTCTGGTGACAGGATCCAGTGTTGCAAACAGTTTGTCTTCCGAATACAGGGATTCATCTGCCAGAAGGTTCAAAAGGCTCGTTTTTCCAGCATTCGTGTAGCCGACTATTGCTATCTCCGGAATGCGGTTCTTCTCCCTGGAATTCCTGCGAAGCTGACGCTGCTTTGCAAGCTTCTTTATCTCTTCCTCGAGCTCGAATATCTTTCTCCTTATCCTTCGCCTGTCTGTTTCAAGCTTTGTCTCGCCAGGACCCCTGGTCCCTATGCCTGCACCAAGCCTTGAAAGGGAAACTCCTGTACCGGTGAGCCTTGGAAGCATATACTTCAGCTGTGCGAGCTCCACCTGGACTTTTCCTTCCTTTGTTTTAGCATGCCGTGCAAATATATCGAGTATGAGAGTGGTCCTGTCCACCACCTTGATGCCAAGTTCATGTTCGAGATTCCTCTGTTCAACTCCTGTAAGTTCATCGTTTGTGATCACAAGATTGGCATTGAGGCTGGAAAGCAGATAATTGAGATCTTTAAGTTTGCCTTTGCCTATGTAATAGCCGCTCTCGTCGCGAACATTATTCTGTGTCAGGTTTCCAAGCACCCTTGCTCCTGCGGTATCCGCAAGCATGGAAAGCTCCTTGATCTCTCTCTCGTTTGTGTTTCTAAGCACCAGTACTGCCCGTTCTGAATCGTCATCAGTCTGCTGCAGACGGACAAGTTCACTGACACGCCTTGTTGCGTTGTATATCTCTCTTATGAGGAGCTCCTGAGGGAACCTGTATATGGAATAGGGACCGAACTGGACAGTTTTGTCCAGCTGTTCTCCTATGTAAGCAACTGATATACCTGCGGCACTGCCGTCCTTTACCGATATGGCTGCCATTGCATCGAGCCTTGAAGAGAGCAGGGTCGAAATATCTATGCTTGAAAGATTGGCGTTGCCATTAGGATGCGTATGTATGCATCTGACACCGCTCAGCATGTCATTGCCCCTTTTGATCCTTAAATATGGCAGTTCGACATGGTCGTTATCGCCGATGGATACATCAAGGACTTTTCCTGCCCTGGAGATGAAGACAGATATCTCACGGTTAAGTACGGACGTATATGTAGCAAGAAAAAATATGAGTTCCTTGGAAACGAACTCATCCTTCCCGCAAGTCAGTTCATACATATTCTCCATATCATCCAGGATATGCTGTTTTATCCCGCTGGTATTTCCGTTGATCAAAATAACCTCGTATACATATCTATGTAAAATCTGCTAAAATTATACCAAAATAATCACATCTGTGCTTATATCATAAAACTAGAGACATGTACCCGTAGCTCAGCTGGATAGAGCATTGGACTCCGACTCCAAAGGTCAGAGGTTCGAATCCTCCCGGGTACGCCAGAAAGGCCCTTCACAGTGAAGGACCTTTATAGTATAGGATAAGAGGAACGTTATGAGAGAACATACGATAAATGATGACATGAGGATCAGCTGTCCTGACACCTTTTCTGTCATGGATGAAGAAGAAAGATACAGGGTCTTAAGAGACAGGGCATATAAGAATTTCGGAGTATGGGATCATGAAGCTCACATAATAATGACGGCTTCCTGGAGACCAATGGGGAAGATAGGATTATTCTTTGCGGATCCAAAGAGCATGGCAAAGCGTACCAGGTCATATTCAGGAAGGCTCGTGCCCGGTTTTTCCGGAGAGGAGATCAAGGAGCATTCCATAGCAGGAAGAAAGGCATATAGATTCTCATATACATATACTGTCGAAAACATGCCTCACAGAGGGTGGACATACCTTCTTAAGACCGATAAGGCAATGTACACAGTGAACTTTGCTGCACGCGGAGATGACAGGCAGGCAGAAGGAACCGTCAGATCCATCATGGAATCCATGAAGATCTTGTGAGGGACAGTATAAGAAGGAGCTTTGTATGGAACAGTTATTCATAGATGCCGGATATGTCAGGGAGAATCTTTCACCTGTCGTATGCATAGGACTTATGGAAGAGGTCCTCAAGGAGCAGGATGACGGGAGCTTTGTACAGTATATAAGGAATCAGACAGTATTTCCGGACAGCAATATATTCGGAGTCATGCCTGCTTATTCCGGAAAGTATTTTGGAGCAAAGGTATTAAGTGTGTATCCGGATAATTTCAAAAGAGGACTTCCTTCACATCAGGGAGCCATACTTCTGTTTGAGGAGGAGACAGGAAAGCTCATTGCCACCGTGGATGCGGGAATGGTAACCAAGATACGTACCGGTGCAGTATCAGCAGTGGCCTCAAAGTATCTGGCAGTTAAAAGACCGGAAGTTTTATGCATCATAGGATGCGGGGAACAGGGAGAGAGCCATATAGAAGCTCTTTCTGAGGTCTTTGAATTCAGCAGGATCAACCTTTTTGACATGTCAAAGGATCGGGCATACAGCCTCATGGAAAAGGCATGTAGCGGAAAGAATGCAGTTGTATGCAACTCCGTTGAAGAAGCAGCGGCAGAAGCGGATATCATCTGCACACTGACACCGGGAAATACGATCGTCCTTGAGGAAAGCATGGTGAAAAAAGGGGCACATATAAATGCAGTAGGTGCCTGTGCTCCGGCAAAGAGGGAACTTTCCAGTGAACTTGTCAGAAGATCACGTTTCTTCTGTGACAATGTGGATTCTGTCATGAAGGAAAGCGGGGATCTGCTGTATCCACTTCATGAAGGACTTGTGGGAGAAGACCACATACTCGGGACTATCGGGGCATGCATCAACGGAAAGACTTATATAAGGAATGAAGATGACATCACTGTATTTGAAGCACTGGGAATGGCAGTGGAAGATCTTAAATGTGCCATCTATCTTTATGAAAAGAAAAGGGGACTGTTATGATTTCTGAAAAATGGGTCACAGACCTTGAAAAGGAATTTCCTGTAACCAGGAGATTTGCATATTTTGACATTGCATATGAAAACTGCGGTGCGGATTTCCACAGAGAAGCTTTGGAACAGTATATGATTGACAAGCAGGATCTCAGACCTGATATGGTAAAAGCGGGAGGCAATGGCAAGGGAAGGACCATAGAAGTAGTGGAACGGACCAGGCAGAAGCTTGGAAGACTCATAGGGGCAGACAGCAGGAATATAGCCTTCACACTCAATACGACGCAGGGAATGGACATTATCCTTCAAAGCTTTAAGTTTTCAGAGGGCGATAAGGTCATAGTTTCATCCCTTGAACATGTTGCCGTTCTTATACCTGTACTTGGACTTCGTGAAAAGGGAGTCAGGGTGGAAGTGATAGAGCCCCTTAACGGATATTACGTTACAGCAGAGCAGTATATTGATGCCATCGATGACGACACTAGGATGGTGGTCTTTTCATATGTGCAGTCCAACTGCGGGTACAGGATAGATGCTGAAAAACTCATAGATGCCTGCCATGATAAAAACGTATACGCCGTATCTGACGTGATACAGGCCATAGGCTTTACTGATATAGACATTAACAGACTGCGCTTTGATGCCATGTGTGCATGCTGCTATAAGGGACTGCTGGGGCCTGAAGGAGTTGGGTTTATCTATGTCAGGGATGAACTGCTCAGAGGACTTGTTCCTGTTTTTTCAGGAGCATCAGCAGGAACTTCGCTTGACAGACAGACGATGGAAGTGACTTTTAAAGATCTCAGTGCAGCAAAACTGGAAGCAGGGACATTGCCTTTCATAGGCATCTATATGCTTGAAAAAGGTCTGGACAGACTGCTGTCCATAGGTATGGCAAACATCATGGAGCATATAAGGGAGTGCTTCAATGTGATCAGAAACGGACTTACTGAAGCAGGCTATGAAACGGCATTTGAATATACTGATGGGAACAGCTGCCACAGTATGCTGATAAAAGTTGGGGATTGTGATGAAGCATACAGGTATTTCACTGAATTAGGTGTTTATGTTTCAAAATCGCTCAATGATACACTGAGAGTGTCGGTTGCTCCGTTTACTACGGAAAAGTCAATTGACAGACTGCTGTCTGTAGCAAAAAAGTATCTTCACCATGAATGATAAAACAGATAAGACAGGTTGTTTTTGATCAGAAGAAGAATATGAATGGTTTAATGGTTACAGCGATAATTATTCTTCTGTCTGATCCTTCCTGTATTCATTAAAGTATCTCAGTATGCCCTTGAAAAGCCCCTGAGCCATTTTTTCCTGATAATCGGGGTCGGACAGATTATGATCTTCTTCCTCATTTGACATATAGCCCATTTCGATGTTAATGATCATCCTGTCACACCAGTTAAATCCAGACTGGTCACTTCTGTAGGTAAGTCCACGATTGTATGCGCCGGTTGAAGTACAGTATTCTTCAAGGAGTATTTCAGCTGCTCTGACACAATCTTCATAGAAAGGATTGTTCTTTGGTATCAGCATGAATGCGCCATGCTGAGTTTCGTCAGCATTGCCGTTGCAATGCAGTCTCAGGGCATAATCTGTGTTATTATCGTTGAACATCTGAGCACGTTCCACATTTGAAATATCAACATCAGGAGAATCATGTGTGATTATCACGGTTGCACCTGCATTTTCCAGGAGCTCCTTCAGACGAAGACCTACTTTCAGGTTTACTTCCCATTCAGGAGTTCTTGTCCATTTTCCCTGCGTGCCGGAGGATACCTTCTTTTTCATGACATCAGAACCGGGAGCAACAGGTTCAAGATCCGAATTGCCATGTCTCTGATGGCCAGGGTCGATGCCTATTATGAGACCACTTAAAGGCAGTTTCTCCTCATTCGGTATGAGTTTCCCGCTGTTTATAAGGTCGATCGTATCTTTGTCGTACCTGCCGGTGACATCTATACCATTATTCTTCTGAAAATGTTCAAGGGCGGATACAGTGGCATCATCCATAAGTCCCGTTATCTCACCACTAAAGTATCCAAGTTCCTTCAGAAGGTTCTGAAGGGATGTGATTTCAGGGTCTGAAACAGGCAATACAGATGAAGATATCTGTGACGATATGTCAGATGGTTCGGATGGCTCAAAAGTGGATGATCCCGGAGGAGTTATGCTTTCCGAGACCTCAGGGGAGACAACGGAAGAGCTGCTCAGTGATGAAGGGTCCTTGACTGTTGAGATCCTTGAGCATCCGGACAACAATATGAGTACTATCGAAGCAATTACGGCTATAGTTTTTTTCATAGATACCATCTCCTATTTTCATTTTAATACAGTGACGGTGAAAACTATGCAAAAGAATTGTTAATAATAATGTATAATTATGGATGAGAATTGAGATCGGGAGGACATACATATGGGTAAAAAGGAAGTTGCACTGATAGGTGCAGGAAAGATCGGCAAGGGATATATTGCAGATCTCTTCAGTAAGGCGGGATACAAGATGTATTTTCTCTGTCACTCTCTGAGACAGGCAAAGGAACTCAGGGAGCAGGGATATTACACAGTGTTCAAATTTACCGGAAACGATGGACAGATAAGTCAGTACAGGATAGAGGGATTCGAAGCCTATTCTACTGAAGAAGAGTTTTCACAGTGTGCGGATGTGCTCTGCAAAGTCAATTATGCCACTGTGCACGTTTACAAAAATGCATTTGAAGATGTTTCAAAGCTCCTGGCGGAAGCGGTAAAAAGAAGAGTATCAAATGGGATCCATGACACACTTGATGTGATACTCTGCATCAATTACAGGGATACGGACCTGATCTTTTCTGAATATATCAGAGGATTTCTGGACACTCAGGAAGAGATGGACTATTTCGATAAATATGTGGGTATCGGGATGGCTCTCACTTTCAGACTTGGTACTGATCCGAATGAAGAGATGTTGAGCATCGACAGGAACTGTGTATGTGTTGCTGAGTCCCCGGACCTTCCTGTGGACAGGGAGGCATTCAAAGGGGAGATACCGGAAGGAGTCTCATTAAGACCTCTAAGCGGTATGAGAGAGAGGATAATATATAAGCTCTGGTGCGGAAATGTCAGAGGAGCTATCACTTCATGTATTGCACTTAAAAAGGGATATGTGTATACTGCAGATGCTATAGCAGATAATGAAGTATATATAGCGACCGTACTGGGCACCAGGGAAGCACAGTTTGGGTTCGATCAGGAGTTTAAGCTTTCTGATGAAGCAAAAGCCGAGACCTTTTCCAGCAGGAAATCCGGTTCCGAGGAGAAGAAATCCGGACTTGGAAGACATATAGATACATGTGCCAGGGTAGCGGCTGATCCTGTAAGAAAACTGGCAAGGCGTGACAGGCTGACAGGACCGGCACTGGGAGTGATAAAGGGAGGAAGGATACCATTTTTCCTTTCAAGGGCCATAGCATGTTATTTCTATTATTATAATGAGAATGATCCCGGGACAGTGACAGTACAGGATTACATAAAAAAGAATGGTATATCAAAGGCGGTGGAGAGATTCTGTGAACTGGATCTGTCAGATGATACAGACCGGACATTACATGAGCTCGTGCTTTCACAGTACTACGATATGTATGATAAAGAAATAGATAGTATAAATGAGTTGTTGACGTGAGGTATTTATGAAGATTTCGAAAAAAGACGCCCTTAACTGGTTCAGGTTTTTTGCACAGCTTCCTCCAGGCGAGGACCTTCTGGTAAAGCAGCAGGAGATAGTATATGCAACTCTTGCCCAGATAGAGAGAGCAGAAGAAAAAAGACAGGAAGAGCTTTTCAAAAAGCTTAAAGCACCAAAGAACCTGATGGGAAGGACCTGGTACGTAGGCAGTGATGAGAGATTCCCTAAGGGATGCAGATCATGTCTTACAGGAACTGGTCTCAGTGCAGTCAGGAAAACGCATACATGCAATATCCAGTGCAGGTTCTGTTATTACTATGGTGAGATAGACAATACTCCTCCTATAGGAGAAGGCATGTGGGAGATAGGTGGGACAAAATTCTATGAAAAGGATATAGACCTTCTTTTCTCCATACAGAAGAAGCCTACAGGTATCTCATATGTATATCTGGAACCGTTCATGGAGATAGAGGAATACTATTCCTTCATAAGGAAGTTTGCAGATGCAGGCATTTACCAGCACATGTACACAAATGGTACACTGGCAAATGAAGAGAATCTTAAAGCCCTCGGAGAAGCAGGCCTTAATGAATTAAGATTCAATCTCGGAGCAACTAACTGTGCAGATTATGTCATTGAGAACATGAAGACCGCAAAGAAATACATCCCTATGGTAGGGATCGAGACTCCTATGACTCCTGAATTCTTTGAGACTTTCATGAAAAAGAAGGAAAAGATAATCGATACCGGATTCGATTTCATCAACTGTGCGGAGCTTCATCTGAATCCGAACAACATAGACAACTATATGGGTGAGAATATCTATGTGACAAGACACGGGTATGTTTCCCCTATATGGAGTAGGGAGCTCACTTTAAAGTTCATGAAGGAAGTAGAGGATCAGAACATGCCATTTACAGCACACGACTGCTCGAATATGACAAAGTTCACAAGAGATCTGAATCTGAGAAGCCAGGAGGACAGCTGGTTCGGGGCAAGCACCTACAGCAGCGAATTTCCTGAGATGCCTTATGAGGCATTCCTTCCCATACTTGAGGATGAATCATTCCAATTCCTGGAGGAGGAACCATTGCCTAAGGGGTACAACGTTGGAGAACTCTACTGAGAAGAAAAAACGGTCTGCGAAGGCAGGCCGTTATTTATTATAGAAACTCATTGAACTCCAGACGTTCTCCGTCAGGACCTCTGAAAAAGATGTTCTTTATCCCGTTGAACACATGAGGCATCGTTGTGATCTCTCCTGTTATCTCAACTCCATGCTTTTTGAGATCCTCCACAGCCTTTTCTATGTCATCCACCCTGAGACACAGATGGTCGAACAGACCGTCTTCCCTGGTAAGGTCCTTTTTCTCTATAAGCTCGATCTCACAGCTGCCTGAAGTAAGAAAACAGAGCTTCACCTTGCTTTCAGGTCCGGTCTCGAATTTGAACTCAAAGCCCAACACATCCATGTAGAAGCGTTTTGAAACTTCAATATCCTTAACATAAAGCCCGAAATGGGCAAGATCATATTTCATAGCGTTATCCCCTCCGTTAAAAACCCCTTTTTCTAAAGGATGTTAATTATATTTTAACAGTGTATATCGCGGTTTAAAATACTTTTTAGAAGTGGTATATTTATAGGGTATTTCAAACAGATAAAGGATCACGAAATGTCAGAAAAACAAGAACAGAGAAAAGCTGAAAAAGGAAGCAGAGTAGAACGTCAGGAAAAGAAAAGCGGAAGAAAGACGGCCATAAAAGTGATATCTATCACATTATGTGTTCTGCTTGTGCTTTGTGTAGGAGCAGTCATCTATCTTTACGGCTCATACAAGAACATAAGTAAAAATCCACTTGATGTGCTCATAAAGGACGATGAGACTCATAAGACTGTCATCGTTGACGATGAAGGCAATGAACATGAATACATAAGGGATGACAAGATCGTCAATATACTTCTCCTTGGACTTGACTCCAGCGAGGAGAGAGACGAGAAGCATATGGGATCCAGAAGCGATGTCATGATAGTCGTTTCCCTTGACTTTGAACATAAGACTATAACGATGATGTCCATCCCAAGGGATACCCGTGTCAATATGAACAAGCTCGACTACACTACTGGTGAGGTAAAGTCCAGGACCATAAATAAGATAAATGCAGCATATGCATTTGGTGGAGGCCCAAAGAGATTCGGAGACAAGAATGCAGTTGACTGTGTAAAGGAATTCCTTTCATTTGACGGAAAACTGGATATCAATATCGATTATTATGCTTCCATAGATCTGGACGGAATGCCGAAGCTCATCGATGCTGTAGGCGGAGTTGATGTAATACTGGACAGAGATATCTCTGAACTCGGAAAGAAGGGTGACAAGATCACCATAACGAGCGCCAACGTTGATACCTATACAAGAAAGAGAAAACAGGACGGCGGTGGAGTTCAGGGAAGAGATACCAGACAGCAGGAACTGCTTCTTGCTATAGCAAAGAAGGCAAAGAGTCAGGGTGCTATCAACATGGTCACCAAGCTCTATCCTCAGGTCACAAAGTATATGAATACCAATGTTACCTTAGATGAAGCCATGGCGCTTGCTTCCTTCATTCAGGGGTTCAACATGGATACAGGTATAACACAGTACAGAGTAAAGGTGTCAGGACAGATGATCGATGGTATCTACTATGACATCGCTGACATGGATGATCTTTATAAGTTTACCCTTGAACACTTCTATAAGGCAAGCGAAAACTGATAAGGTGGGAATATGAAAAAGATAGTAATCACAGTTGTATGTCTTGCACTTCTGTTTGGATTATGTGCATGCTCTTCAAACAAGCCTGTTTCAAGGCATCTGCCTGAAGAAGGGGCAACGACCTATGAGGTGACCGGTACGCTGCAGGTAGAGAATTCTGATGACAAGATCACCGTCATCTTTGAGAACGATCTGATCACAGGTACTGTTACAGAAGTTGCAGTATATGCATATGATGGTGAAAAGCTTTATTCTGAGAACTATTCCATCACAGGAAAGACCGTTAAGATGGAGATAGAAAAGAAAGCAGAATGGAAGGGTAAAAAGGTGTACGTAAGTGTCACTGCTTCACCTAGCACAGGCAGACAGCCTTCTGAAGTCAGGGATGCATATGGCAGGCTTTTCCAGAATGTCACAGGAAGCAATCTCATCTGGGACAGGACGGAGAATATCATTTTCTTCCAGAGCGAGGAGATAGAGCTGTAAGTTTTTTTCTTGACAATAAAAAAACAGGGTGTTAATATTAGACAAAATTTGATATTCAAGCGTTGATAAAGACAGTTGTTCTTTGGTGAAGATATCAAAGAGAGGTACGTAAGGTGTGATGTATCGTTATCTTGAAGAACATGTATCCCTTTGGAGCTGAAACTCTGAAATACTGAGTAAGAGTTTACGACTGGTCCCGTTAGAGACTCGAGAGCTTATTTATCCTTTATGGATATCTGGGTGCTTATGGATGCGCCAAATTGGGTGGTACCGCGGAATAATTTCGTCCCTTTGTATACAAAGGGGCGTTTTTTTATGTATTAGGAGG
>CACZNR010000110.1 GCA_902782475.1 uncultured Eubacteriales bacterium | reverse complement strand
TACTATGGATTCGTGGTGCCTTTCGTAACTGAGCTCGTAAAGATCATGCAGGAGACAGGAGTGCCCATAAAGATAAGGATGTGCGACACCCTGGGATATGGAGTGCCGTATCCGGGGGCAGCCCTTCCAAGAAGCGTACCGGGCATAGTTTACGGCCTGAGATTTTATGCAGGAGTTCCCTCAGAGCTTCTGGAATGGCATGGCCACAATGATTTCCATAAGGGTGTGGTGAATGCTTCCACGGCATGGCTGTATGGGGCATCTGCTGTAAACTGTTCGCTCCTTGGGATAGGAGAAAGGACAGGCAATGTTCCCCTCGAGGCCATGGCCATGGAATATGCCCAGCTCAAAGGCGATGACGGTGGCATGGATCTTTCGAAGATCACCGAGATAGGCCGCTATTTTGAGGATAAGATAGGCTATACCATTGATCCACGGACACCTTTTGTGGGGTCAGCCTTCAATATGACCAGGGCAGGCATACATGCAGACGGCATGATGAAGGATGAAGAGATATATAACATCTTCGACACGAAGAAGATCCTTGGAAGGCCTGCAGGTATAATGCTGGGAGAACACTCAGGAGCAGCCGGCATAGCCTACTGGATAAATACTCATTTTGCTCTTGAGAAGGAAAGAGCCATAGACAAGAGGGACCCGCTGGTGGAAAAGGTAAAGGCCCTTATGGATATGGAGTACGAGAAAGGAAGGAATACGCTTTTCTCTAACAAGGAGATGGAAGGCTTCGTGAAAGAAGCTGATCCGGAAATGTATGAAAAGCTGAAGCAGCACTGAAACTGACAAGATCAAGGAATTAGGGCAACCTAGTTCCTTTTGAATAAAAAATGCTTTATACTAATTGAAATAAAGAACTGGAGAATTCATATGGATATTCGTAAAGAGATACTGGCGATACTTAAGGATGATGCACTGACTACCCATGCAATGATAGCAAGGATGCTTGATACTGACGAAAAAACCGTGGACGAAGAGATAGGTGCCATGGAAAAGGAAGGCATCATAGTGAAATATGAAGCCCTCATAAATTCAGAGGCTCTTGGTGACGATGCACCGGCTGAAGCCATGATAGAGATAAAGGTAGAGCCTAAGCTCAACTTCGGCTATGAAGACATAGCAAGAAGGATATATGAGTTCCCGGAAGTCAAGTCACTGTATCTGATGTCCGGAAGGTACGATTTCTCCATCAGGGTCGAAGCAAAGACCATGAAGGAGATATCAAAGTTCGTCTGGGAGAAACTGGCGATACTTGAAGGAGTCAAGAGCACAGAGACCACTTTCCTCATGAGAAAATACAAAGAGAACGGTACTGTCCTGAACAAAGGCAATGAGCAGAAGAGATTGGTGGTGTCACCGTGAATTACGAAAAACTCATAGCTTCTTCAGTGAGCAGTGTCGAACCTTCCGGTATAAGGAAGTTCTTTGACATAGCAAATGAACTTAAGGATGTGATCTCCATGAGCGTCGGGGAACCTGATTTCGTGACCCCGTGGAACATAAGACAGTCTGCCATTAATTCCATTCAGATGGGAGAGACACATTACACTTCAAACAGCGGGACTCCAAGGATAAGGAGCCTTATCAAGCAGTATCTGTCTGAAAGGTTCAATGTGCATTATGAACCTGACCAGATGCTGGTGACCGTCGGTGCCAGTGAGGCCCTGGACCTCGCTTTCCGTGCACTCATAGATCCCGGTGATGAGGTGCTCATACCTGCACCGTCATATGTATCATATGAACCGAGTGTCCTTTTTGCGCACGGCGTTCCTGTGCCCATAGTCACAAGAGAAGAGGATGATTTCGTCATCCGCAAGGAGAATATCGAAAAGACCATTACAGAAAAGACCAAGATAATAGTGGTACCGTATCCAAACAATCCTACGGGAGCAATACTGAGCGAAGAAGACATAATAGACATACAGGAGATCGCTCTGAAATATGATCTCATAGTGATAGCTGATGAGATATATGCAGAGCTCACATATGGCAGGAGACACAGATCGGTCGCAGAGGGCTTCGAGGACAGGACCATCCTTATCAATGGATTCTCAAAGGCCTTTGCCATGACAGGGTGGAGACTTGGCTATGCTGCCGGCCCAAAGCCGTTCATAAATGCCATGCTGAAGATCCATCAGTATACGATGTTGTGTGCACCCATAATGTCACAGCGTGCAGGAGAGGAAGCTCTTTCGAACGAGATGAACAAGGATTACTCCCAGATCGCCGAGATGCTCAGAAGCTACAACAAAAGAAGGGTGTTCCTTGTGGACAGTTTCAGAAGACTCGGTTATTCATGCTATGAACCGAGGGGAGCTTTCTACGTATTTCCCAATATAACTGCCAGCGGACTCACATCTGAAGAGTTCTGCAAAAGGCTGCTGCTCGAGTACCATGTTGCATGCGTTCCCGGAACAGCATTCGGAAAGAACGGTGAGGGATTCATAAGGTGTTCCTATGCAACATCATATGAGAATATCCAGGAAGCTGTCAGAAGGATAGAGAGATTCACAGGTACACTGAAATGATGAATATAGTTCTTCATGAACCTGAACAGGGCGGAAATGTGGGAAATATCGGCAGGACATGTGTTGCCACAGGATCAAGGCTCCATCTCATAGAACCTCTTGGGTTCAGCATGGAAGATAAATATGTAAAGAGGGCTGGCCTCGATTACTGGGACAAGGTGGATATCTGCATATATAGGGACATAGATGAATTCCGCTCACTGAACGAGGGAAAGGGCACGTTCTGGTATTTCTCCACCAAGGCATCAAGGAGATATTCCGATGTAACGTATAAGGACGGGGATTTCCTTATATTCGGAAAGGAAAGTGCAGGGCTTCCTGAATATCTTATCTATGGAAACAGTGAAAATGCAGTCCGCATCCCCATGGGGGATGAGATAAGATCACTGAATCTTGCAAATTCCGTTGCTGTAGCCGTATACGAATCCCTGAGACAGACAGGGTATCCTTCACTGTGGTGAAATGCCTTTTGTTGACATGAATTTTAATTGTCATTAAAATTATAAAGGATTATTTTGAAATCTATCTTTTATTATTATAAGGAGATGTTTCTATGAATAAAAAGACTATAAGAGACATTGATGTAAATGGAAAGAAAGTCCTTGTACGTGTAGACTTCAACGTACCTCTCAAGGATGGAGAGATAACAGACGAGACACGTATCCAGGCAGCACTTCCTACGATCAAGTATTTACTGGAGAACAATGCAAAGGTCATCCTCTGCTCACATCTCGGAAGACCAAAGGGTGAGTTCAAACCTGAATTCTCACTTCAGCCTGTAGCAAGAAGACTTCAGGCACTTCTGACAAACAAGGTCACATTTGCAACAGACGTTATCGGAAAGAGCGCTGATGAAGCAGTTGCAAACATCAAGGAAGGAGAAGTAGTTCTTCTTGAGAACCTTCGTTTCCACAAGGAAGAGACTGCAAACGACCCTGAATTTGCAAAGAAACTGGCAAGCTATGCTGATGTATACGTAGATGATGCATTCGGAGCTGTTCACAGAGCACATGCTTCAACAGCAGCAGTTGCTGAATATCTGCCTGCAGTAGCAGGATTCCTCATCGAGAAGGAGCTCCAGTTCCTCGGAAACGCACTGGATAATCCTGTAAGACCTTTCGTGGCAATACTCGGCGGAGCAAAGATAGCAGACAAGATCGGCGTTATCGACAATCTGTTCAATAAGGTTGACTGCCTCATAATCGGTGGAGGAATGGCAAATACATTCCTTGCTGCAGAGGGCATAGACATGAAGAATTCACTTGTTGATGCTGACAGCATAGAGATCGCAAAGGACCTTCTCAAGAAGGCAAAGTTAAGAGGAGTAAAGGTGCTCCTTCCAAGCGATGTAGTTGCAGCTGACAAGTTCGATAATGAAGCAAAGACAGTCATGGTACCTGTAGAGAACATACCTGATGGTTATATGGCACTTGATATCGGTGTTTCCACAAGACTTATCTTTTCAGAGGAGATAATGAAGGCAAAGACAGTTGTATGGAACGGACCTATGGGAGTTGCAGAGATGAGCTCATTCGCAGCAGGAACCAGAGCAGTTGCTCAGGCAATGGCTGATGCAAAGGATGCCATCACAATCATCGGCGGAGGAGATTCCGCAGCAGCAGTCAAGAGCCTTGGATATGGCGACAAGATGAGCCACATCTCAACAGGTGGCGGTGCTTCACTTGAATTCCTTGAAGGCAAGGAACTTCCTGGAATCGCTGCACTTAATGACAAATGATCGGAGAAAGAATATGAGAAGACCAATAATAGCCGGAAACTGGAAGATGAACAAGACTCCTTCAGAAGCTGCACAGCTTGTAAAGGATCTTATACCACTGGTAAAGGATGCTGATATCGATGTAGTAGTATGTCCTCCTTACACAGCTCTGTATACTGTTGCAGAACTCGTTAAGGGAACAAACATCAAGCTTGGTGCACAGAATGTACACTTTGAGAAGAGCGGAGCATTCACAGGCGAAGTGTCCATCGATATGCTGAAGGAACTCGGAGTCGAGTACATCATAATCGGACACAGTGAGAGAAGACAGTATTTCAATGAGACTGATGAGACCGTAAACAAGAAGGCAAAGGTAATACTTGAAAACGGCCTTACACCTATCATCTGTGTCGGTGAATCCCTTGATCAGAGGGAAAAGGGTGTTACCAATGACTTCGTAAGTATGCAGACAAAGCTTGCACTCAATGGCATTGCCGGAGAGGATGTAAAGAAGGTCGTTATAGCATACGAGCCTATCTGGGCCATCGGAACAGGAAAGACTGCTACTTCAAAGGAAGCAAATGATACCATCGAAGCAATAAGGAATGCTGTAAAGGATGTCTATGGCGAAGAAGTATCTGAAGCAATGAGGATACAGTATGGCGGAAGCATGAATCCTAAGAACGCAACTGAGCTCATGGCTCAGAAGGAGATCGACGGAGGCCTTATCGGTGGTGCAAGTCTTAAGGCTGAAGACTTCTCAAAGGTAGTTCTTTACTGAGATTTTGATTTTCAAAGGAGGTCAGTTGACCTCCTTTTTTTGTACTTGCAGGTATTAGACATAAAGGGAGACGGGAACTATGAGACTTGAAAGATGCATGATATGGGATGCAGGCAAAAACGAATATACCCATGAAAAGACGTTCGGGGCATATCCTTTCCTTGTGCCGTATATACATGAAGATGAAGTAAAAAGGCCTGCGGTGCTTGTGGTACCTGGTGGAGCATACAGATTCGTATCTCCTACAGAGGGTGAACCTGTGGCAGAAATATTCTACGAAAGAGGATATCAGGCTTTCGTGGTGACCTATACGACCAATATGCTGGGTATTTCTCCTGTCAGGAAGCAGGCACTGAATGATCTGGCAAGAGCTGTCAGATATATCCGCTATAACAAAGAGAAGTTCAGGGTAATGGGGGACAGGGTCGCCATCTGTGGCTTTTCTGCCGGCGGGCATGCTGCAGCTTCACTGTGCGTGCACTTTGACGATGTGCCTGATGCTGACCCAAGGTTCCGGGATATCCCTGCAAGACCTGATCTCAGCATACTGTCATATCCGGTGATATCGGGGGATATTTCCTTTACTCACAGGGAATCCATTGAGATGCTCCTTGGTAAGGAAAGGACTGAAGAGGAGATCCTTTACGCATCAAATGAGAAGAATGTGAAGGCTGATACTCCTCCGGCATTTATTTGGCATACATTTGATGATGCGACTGTACCTGTCAGGAATTCATTTGAGTATGCACAGGCTCTGAGGGAAAAGGACATCCCGGTGGCTCTGCACGTTTTCACAAGCGGAGTTCATGGACTGGCAACTGCAGACGGCAACAGTGCTGTCACAGAGGAAAATGCATATACGTACGGACCGCTGAGAGCACTTAAAAGAGCGCTTGAAGAAGGAAAGATACGGCCAGAAGAGCTTGACGGGGCCGAGGATACCATCAGGAGGCTGGATGGTCAGCTTTCTAGGGTAGATAATGACACTGCAGTGAGGAACAGGGAAGCTGAGGTCTGGCCAGACCTTGCGGATCAGTGGATGAGGAATATGTTGTAAAAAAATGGGCTGTCTCAAAACGAGGCAGCCCCTTGCTTTTTAAAAGGTTCTATACTTTTAATTGGGGTCTAATAAAAAAATAAGAGACAATCAGGGATCAACTCGTTAAAATAAAGTTGTCAAAAATCATC
>CACZNR010000109.1 GCA_902782475.1 uncultured Eubacteriales bacterium | reverse complement strand
TGAAGGGGCGATAATAGTAATAGCATGTGTCATCTTCAGTTACTTTGCCTCCAGTCCGCCTGTAGTCGATCCTGATGCTGCCCCTGCGGCAATGGTATGGAAGTATATCGGGGAATTGGTATTCAATATGCTGGTGCTAGTAGGCACAGTCAAGATGAGCGACCATGTTGTGAAAGAAATGATAGGATTATAATCAACACTTTATTAAAGGAGGAACAAATGGAAAACATCAAAGAATTTATGGAAATGGCGAAGACGGAGATCCTTTCCTATCTGCCGGATAATCTGGTAAAGGAACTGACTGTGGAAGACAACAGAGTCGTCAAGATGAATGATCAGATCCTATATGGGCTGACCATGAGAAAACATGATCAGGAGCAGGCCCCCACCATCTATATGAATGACATCTATGAAAGGTATATGAATGGAGAGTCGCTTAAAGCGCTTATGGCAGAGACTGTACACGAGTATCTCGGAGTCATAGCATTCCCGCCGCCTGAAATCACCAACATGGATCTATCCTTTGAAAATATCAAGGATAACCTTACTCTAAAGATAGTAGAAATCAAGAGAAACCATGAGTATCTGAGTGAGGTGCCATATATCAAGATGGGTAATGGCTTCGCAGCCGTATGTGATATCACGCTTGCAGACGGTGATGACGGACAGTTGAGGACTACTGTCACAAGAGGTCTTATGGGAGAAATGGAGTACGATATGAACGAACTCTTCTCTACTGCCATAGAGCGTTCTCAGATCAACGATCCGGCAGTAATGAGTTCAATCAGGAGCCAGCTTCTTTTTGAAGATGAACATAATCTGCTTGAGGGTCACAATGCGATAAGTGAGGAAGAGAAGGATCATATGTATGTGCTCTCAAATAAGGAATGCCTTTATGGAGCGGTTGCCCTCTATTACCCCGGCATTCAGGAGAAGATAGCTGAGAGACTGGGCGAGAATTACTATATCCTTCCGTCCAGCGTTAATGAAGTACTTGTAATGCCGGAATCCCAGGCGCCTGACATCAAAGAGATCGCGTCTATGGTGTATGAAGCAAATGAACATTTATTGGAGCCTAAAGATGTTTTATCCAATAACATTCTTTATTATGACAAGGACACCAAGGTGCTTGAAACAATAAAGAGCGAGATGATCAGAGGCATTGACTCTCCTGAAGTGTTTAGGAGCTGATAAAGATGGAAGTTAAGATCAACAAAGAGATAAGGGAATATACTGAAAGTATGTTTTTCGGACTGTCGTTAAGGCAGTTCGTTTTTTCTATGCTGGCAGTCATTGCTGCAGTCACTTTGTATTTCCTCCTGAAACCTGTCCTTGGACTGGAAACGGCAAGCTGGGTGTGTATCCTGGCTGCCGTTCCATTTGGGGCAATGGGATTCATTAAGTATAACGGCATGACTGCGGAGCAATTTGCACTTGCATGGTTCAAATCAAAGTTCATGATACCTAAAAGGCTTCTGTTTGGAAATACTAATTACTACTGGAAGCTTCTTGAAGAAAAAAATAATAGGAGGAAGAAGCATGATTAGAACTCTTTCAAATACGATCAAACAAGACAATGTGCGATTCAAGATACCCCGGATGGTACAGGATATCATTCCAATATTGGTGATTTGGAAGGATGGTATCACTATGGAAGGAAAAGGGAAGTTCTCCAAGACTTGGGTATTCTGTGATATCAACTACGCCATAGCATCTAGAGAAGATAAGGAAAGGATGTTCCTGAAGTACTCTGAAGTACTGAATTCTCTTGACAGTGGAGCAACCACCAAGATTACGATCAACAATAAGAAGTTTAATAAGGCAGACTTCGAGGAACAGATCATGATGAAGTGGAGAGGTGATAAACTGGATGAATACAGGGATGAGTATAACCGTATCATTCTTGAAAAGGCAATTGGCTCAGATGCGATAGTTCAGGAGAAGTATATAACTATCTCAGTGAATAAGAATAATATTGAGGAAGCCAGAAACTACTTTTCAAGGGTAGGAACAGATCTTGTGTCCAAATTCAGTCAACTTGGATCTGCATGCAGAGAACTTGATGCCAGAGAGAAGCTCAGGATCTTTCATGATTTCTTCAGATCAGGAGAGGAGACAGACTTTTATTTTGACATCTCGGATAAGATGAAGAAAGGGCATGACTTCCGTGACTATATTTCTCCGGATACCTTTGAGAACGGAACCGACTATTTCAAAATAGGGGACCGTTATGGCCGTGTGCTTTTCCTAAGAGACTATGCTTCATATATCAAGGATGATATGGTTACTGAACTTACTGATATAAACAGAAACTTGATGTTTTCGATAGACATAGTGCCGGTACCCACAGATGAAGCAGTAAAGGAACTTGAGCAGAGGCTCCTCGGAATAGAGACCAATATCACAAACTGGCAGAGGAAACAGAACATGAATAACAACTTCTCGGCGACCATACCATATGACATGGAACTACAGAGAAGAGAGACTAAGGATGTAATGGATGATATCACCATAAGAGATCAGAGGATGATGTTTTCTGTAATGACTCTTGTTCATACAGCCGACAGCCTGAAAGAGCTAGATAGTGATACAGAGGCCCTGCTGACTACTGCAAGGAAGCATCTTTGTCAGATGGCAGTGTTGAAATACCAGCAACTTGACGGACTGAATACGGCGCTTCCATTCGGAGTCAGAAGGATCAATGCGTTCAGGACGCTCTTGACAGAAAGCCTAGCTGTATTCATGCCATTTCGCGTACAGGAGATACGACAGAAAAGAGGTATATGCTATGGTATCAATGCCATATCAAAGAATCTGATCATAGCTAACCGCGATGTGATGATGAATGGCAACTGCTTTATTCTCGGCACTTCGGGTTCCGGTAAATCAATGATGGCTAAATGGGATGCATTCATGAAGGTCCTTCAGAAGGATGGGGATGTTATCATATTGGATCCTGAAAGAGAGTACAGCACAATAGTAAGAGCCTTAGGAGGAGAAGTGATCAGGATATCTGCCACATCTCCTAACCACATAAATGCCATGGATATGTCGCGTGATTATGGAGAGATTGATCCAACAATAGAGAAGGCACAGTTCATAATGAGTTTATGTGAGCAAATCATTTCAGGACACAGATTCTCCAGGGGACAGCAATCGATAATAGACCGCTGTACTGAAAACGTGTACAGAGAGTATCAGGAATCTGGATATACTGGCACTCCTCCGACCTTAACAGACTTTAGGGAAGAACTACTGAGACAGCCTGAAAGAGAAGCTAAGTCACTTGCCCTTGAGTTGGAACTCTTTACCAAGGGATCTCTCAATACCTTTGCCAAACAAACAAACGTTGATACTAACAACAGTCTTATCTGCTACGACATCCTGGAACTCGGAGAACAGCTTAAGGCAGTAGGCATGCTGGTCATTCTTGACTCTATACTGAATCGTATCATAGAGAACAGACAGAAAGGCAGGAAGACTTATATCTTCATCGATGAGATCTATCTGCTCTTCATGCATGAATATTCAGCTCAGTTCCTTTTCAAACTCTGGAAGCGTGTAAGAAAGTATGGCGCGTTCTGTACAGGTATCACCCAGAATGTGGAGGACCTATTGCAGTCCCATACTGCCAGGACAATGCTTTCTAATTCTGAGTTCATAATCATGCTCAATCAGGCTGCTACTGATAGGGTTGAACTAGGCAGGCTTCTTAATATATCCGACCTTCAGATGTCTCACATAACCAATGTAGATCCGGGGCATGGATTGATCAAGATGGGCCCTAATCTGGTGCCTTTTGAAAACAGTATACCGAAAGACACTAAGCTATATAATCTGATGACCACCAAATTCAATGAAGGTGTCAGTGCAGGTGATGTAACATGAGAGATATAAAGATAAGGGAAAAGAGCATTGGCACGATCAAGACGATTGATCGTGCCTCGATGCTTTCCCATAGGATGAAACAGGCCTCGGTGAAAGCTAAGGATCAGGCTATAAGGTTCAGGGCTGAGGATGAAAGAAACGAATCAGCTTATGCTGAAGAGAACACATTAAGCATTGCCGGAACCGGAGCAGTTTTATTCAAAGATTCAGGTGTTAAAGGGTTCAGAGAATCAGGTCATATCAAAGGTATTATAGAAACGAAGACTCAAAGTGCAAAAAAGATAAGCCCAAAGTGCAAAGATAGCACTTTGGAGGCCATTGATAGCAAAAAAGATTATGGAAAGGATATAAGGACGGCAAAAGAATCATACACAATCAGTAACGGCCATTATGGTAAAAGCCCAATTAATGCCACAAGAATACCGAGAAAGCATATCAAAAGTGGTATAAAACATACTAATTCAACAATAAAACAGATAGAAAAAGGAGAAAAAATACTAAAAAAACAATATCAGATAAAGCAAACGACCCAGAACGCAAAATATAGAGCTAAGAAATCTGGGAAGAAGATACTTGCCTCGCTTAAAAGAGCATTAACGAGCTCCGAAGTATTAACGGGAGTCTTGGCTATTGCTGGATCCATAGTTATTATTTCAATTATAGTCTGTACCTTCTTCGGCTCAGCTTTTTATATACTGGGAGACGGCAACAATCCTGATAATATTCCTGAAGGATTCGAAGGAATCGGAGATGGCGGAATTGTAGAAGTGGCAGCCAGTCAGATAGGAAATGTTGGAGGAACACCATACTGGAGTTGGTATGGATTTGAAAATCGTGTGGAATGGTGCGCTTGCTTTGTGTCCTGGTGTGCAAATCAGTGTGGATATATCCAGGATGGTATTATTCCTAAGTTTGCGGGTGTGGGCATGGGCATAAATTGGTTTCAAGATCGCCATCAGTGGCAGAAACGCGGCTATCACCCAAAGCCTGGTGATATCGTATTCTTTGACTGGGAAGGCGATGGATACGGCAATCATGTAGGCATTGTTGAGAGCAGTGATGACACATATGTGTATACCATCGAAGGTAATTCCGGTGACAAGTGTTGCAGGAGGACTTACTTTCTGCACAGCAGTGTGGTTATGGGCTATGGAATACCGAAGTATAAAAGCACAGAAAAAGAGGATGGCGGCTTGAGAAAACCATCCTCTTTTTATAAAAGCCCAATTGGATACTATCGAGATAGTTCAGAAGAAAGATTAAAATCTGAACTAACGATGTTATTAAACGCATATATTATATCACAAAAAGTTGATTTATAGAGTGGAAACTGTGCTTATTATAATAATCTTTTGGCTTTTTATCATTTGCCATGGTTGAATATGATAGAACCATATTATATAATATATATAAGAGGTAATGAGCCTCTTAAAAATATTGTCAAATCGTGTAGATGCTTCTACATTTAAGGAGAAACATGAGAGTATTTAACGAAGATACAAGAGTTAAGATACCGGCTGTCATACAGTTCATGAGACTGGGATATGAGTATCAGAGTTTAAAGGATATAGATATAGACACAGAGACAAGGATCGCACTGAACAGATTTAAGCCTGCAATAGAAAAGATCAATGGCATAGAACTGTCAGATGATGAGCTGGTTTCTCTGATCAATGATATCCATTCCGTTATCCGTAATAACGATATGGGAAAGGAATTCTATAGCTGGCTGACTGATCCTCAGGGCAGAGTCAAACTCATAGATTTTGATAATCCTGACAACAATGATTTTGCTGTAGTTGCAGAATTGTTCTATGGACCGCAGGAAAAGGGTTCATTCAGACCTGACGTAAACATTCTCATAAACGGTATTCCGCTTGCTTTCCTGGAAGTAAAGAAACCTAATAACCCCGGAGGCATTCAGGCGGAATTCAGAAGGATGCTTGATGACAGACTTCTGGTACCGGAATTCAGAAAATATTTCAATATGCTTCAGATCATTTCGTTTTCCAATAACATGGAATATGAGACTGAAGATGATGCTGTTTCACAGGACAACATTAAGGCAGGATCTTTCTATACAACTCCTAACGGTCAGAAGACTACATTCTCATTCTTCAGAGAAGAGCAGCCTAAGAAGGACGGATTTAAAGACATTACAAGAGATACAATTGAATACGTTCTGAAAGACAATGGCTACAGCCCTTCAGTTTATTCCACACCTGAATTCCAGACAAACTTAGATTTATATACGCCTTGTAATGCTTTCGTCTCATCATTATTTGAGAGAAGCAGGATTTTATATTTCCTGAAGTATGGTTTGGTATATGTTAACGGCAAAGTACCTGAAAAACATATTATGAGATATCCTCAGTATTTTGCATCGAAGGCGCTGCTCAAGAGACTGGAGTCCGGCGGCAAATCAGGAATTATCTTCCATACTCAGGGATCGGGCAAAACTGAACTCGTAGCTTACGGAACAAGGATACTGAGAGACTATTATGCAAAGAAAGAAGTTACGGCAAGGTTCTACTATGTAGTCGACAGACTGGATCTTCTTACACAGGTAAGCAACGAAATGACCAATAGAGGTCTGAACGTTATCAATGTTGATAATAAGAAAGACTTCGAAAAGGAACTTAACAAGACATTATCAACAAGCATAGTTTCAACGACAAATGGAGAATTGACAGTAGTAAACATCCAGAAGTTCGACGATGACATGCCTGTTGCAAAGAATGAATACAACGCAAAGATACAGAGGATATTCTTCATAGATGAGGCGCACAGATCATATAAGATGGCAGGTGAGTTCTTCAAGAACCTTATGCTTGTAGATGACAACGCTGTGTATGTTGCCATGACCGGCACGCCGCTTCTTTCCAAGAAGGAAAGATCAAATCTGAAATTCGGAGATTATATCCATAAGTATTTCTATGACAAATCCATTGCAGATGGATATACGCTAAGGATCAAGAAAGAGCAGATCGAAACCAAGGTAAGGGACACCATAAAGGCTAACCTTGAACTTGACAACCCAAGTGCCAGCCCTAGAGTCATTCTGGAGTCTCCGGCATACATCAGTGATCTTGGCAGGTTTATCGATCAGGACTTCAAGTTCTTCAGACTTACAAACAGCGATCCGACTATCGGAGGAATGGTTGTATGCTGCTCGAATTCACAGGCAAAGAAAGTAAAAGCCTGGTTTGATGAAAACTCCGATCTTGAGACAGGTCTGGTAATTACGGATGAAAGCATTACGTCAGCTGAAAACAGAAACACCCAGCTGTCATTCAAGAACACGCTCAAACCGGATCTGCTCATAGTGAACCAGATGCTTACCACCGGATATGATGTTGCAAGACTCAAGAAGATGTACCTCATGCGTAATGCAAAGGAACATAACCTTCTTCAGACCATATCCCGTGTCAACAGACCTTACAGATCACCGACAGGTAAATATTATGAATACGGTTACATCGTAGACTTCGTAGACATCCAGGAAGAATATGACAGGACCATAGATGCATATCTTAAGGAGCTCGCCGAAGACTTCAACAAAGATGGAGACGAGGGTGGTGGCCTTACAGGTCTTATCATAGGACCTGATGATATCAATGATAAGTACAAGAAATATAAGAAGGAACTGGATAAATACGTAGACACGTCAAATGTCGAGGCATTCGCCACAGTGATCACGCTGTTTACGAAAGAGGCCCTTTATGCGATAAGGAGACTTCTCAATGGCATCAAGACATGTCATACAGAGTTCGCACTGTCTCATGCTGATGATTATATCAAGCAGATAGATATAGACAAGATCAAGAGACTCATTTCGGAAGTAACCAACAGGATCAGCTTCCTGAACTTGTCATCTACTCCAATAGACCTGATGTCCATCATTTCAAATGAAGAGGTCTGCAAGATCATTTACGAGTTCTTCAAGACACAGGTATCCCTTATGGATGAAAAACTCTTTGAGGGAACAAAAGACTTCAAGGGTATGCCCGGCTATGAGGTATTAACAGATACCATCGTGAAGATCCAGGATGAGATCAAGAAGAACAAAAACCATGATCAGAGTCAGGTGGTCAAACTCAATGAACTGCTTCAGAAAATATTCGAGGCACTTAACATTCAGGACCTTGACCTTATCAATGGAAAGCTTGCCGATATTCTGGCCGAAATCAAGCGTATAAACGAGGAAAACGAGAAACTGGCAGAAAGATATGAAGGTAATTATTCATTCGTTAAAACGCTGATTGACGCCGCTGAAGTTCACCCGGATCTTGAGAAGGATGACTTAGCAGACGCTATAGATGTGATCTATGCAGCTGTATCTGAGATCAAGGATAAGAAGCTTCTCGTTATCCAGGGGAAGGATGCATTCACATCAAGCATCAAAAAAGCTACCACACCGGTACTGCTTAAAAACGGTCTGTACAAAAAACTCAAACTGAAAGACTGGTATACAGACCTGTTAAATGAAACATATAACAATATGAAATTATTCTAAGGAGAAAGATATGCCAAAGACAATTTTTGACATGGAAAGTAAAATAAAGCAGATCATAGATGAACTGAAAGGCATCTGCCATTCATACGGACTGGCAAACCAGGCTTCAGAAGAAAAGATCATTACTACGATCTTCCTGTACAAATTCCTGAATGACAAGTTCATGCATAATCTTGAAGCTTTCGCAGAAGAGATAGGGGAGACTGTAGATGAGATCCTGAAGAATGAGAATGATGAGTTGGATGCATTCTATGATGCGAACTCCGGTGAAGTATCATTCGAACCGGAGGATACCATACAGTATCTGGTGAACCATGTTGAACAGGCAGATTTCTATCAGCAGCTTGATAATGCTTTTGAACACATTTCCAATTCTGCCCGTAACCTTAGGTTCGAGATAGAGACCGCCGAGGGAGGCCATAAACCCCTCTTAGAGCCTGTTTCAGACGCAGTTGAGTCTACGAGTAAGAACAACTTCGCAAAGGCTATTTTCGGCGCTATTACGATGGATAAATTTGACTTCTCATCTGCATTTGATGAGAGCTTTGACTTCTATTCCACCATCTTTGAGTATCTTATCAAGGACTATAACGTAGCAGCCGGAACTTATGCTGAGTATTTCACACCGCAGGCAGTAAGTTCTATTATAGCTAAGTGTCTTGTTGGTATGAGCGACAAGATTGAAGCTGCTGAGATCTGTGACCCTGCAGCAGGTTCCGGCTCCTTAGTCCTTCACCTCGCACACGAGCTTGGACAGGAAGGCGGAATGAACAGAGCCATAATTTACACTCAGGATATCTCCAACAAATCTACCAGATTCCTGAGACTGAATATGATGCTTAATGGCATGGTGGAATCCCTTTCACATATTGTACAGGGAGATACTCTTTTAAGACCTGCTCATTACAACGTAGAGCATGATCCGTCATCAGGATTGAAGCTGTATGACTATCAGACAGCTAATCCTCCTTTCAAGACAGACTTCTCCAGCACCAGGGATGCAATAGAAGCCAACTGGTCAGATACAGAGAGGTTCTTTGCAGGTGTACCTAAGATCCCCAATGCAAAGAAGGAGTCTATGGCCATATACCTTATGTTCATCCAGCACATCATGTATACCATGAAGCCGGACGGCAAGGCTGCCATTGTTGTACCAACCGGATTCCTTACAGCAAAGAGCGGTATAGAAATGAAGATCCGTCAGAAGATGATCGATGAGCATATGCTTAAAGGTGTCATCTCTATGCCGTCAAATATCTTCGCGAACACCGGCACCAACGTTTCGATCGTATTCCTTGACAAGGCAAACTTCTCCGACAAGGTAATCCTTATGGATGCTTCAAAACTCGGAACCAAGGTCAAGGAGGGAAAGAACCAGAGAACAGTATTAAGTGAGGAAGAAGTAAATAAGATCATTGATACTTTCATAAACTGTGAAGCAGAGGATGACTTCAGCATTGTAGTGTCATTTGGTGATATTTATGAGAAGAACTATTCATTCTCAGCAGGTCAGTATTTTGAAGTAAAGATCGAGTATGTTGATATAACCCCGGAAGAATTTGAAGCAAAGATGAATGAATACAAGACATCTTTAGCCGAAAAGTTCCAGAAGGGCCATGAACTTGAACATAGCATCATGGAACAGTTGGGAGGCTTGAAGTATAATGAGTAAGAATGAATTAAGGTTTTCATTGAAAGATCCCTTGAACAATGGTGATACCGAGAACCAGACTTTTGGTTGTCGCGCTAGCAATCCTGATATATGTAAAAACTGTTACGTTCCTAATGTTTGCGCTTTCACATCTGATGACAAGATCTGTAAATCTCCATCGGCTAAGTGGAAAAAGTACTTCCTGCAATTGAAGGAGGGTGAAAAATGATTCGATTTATGACATTGGGAGATGTTTGTACGGATATCATCGACTGCCCTCATGAGTCGCCTGATTGGAAATCTGAAGGAGTCGCTGTCATCCGCAATTTCAACTTGGTAAATGGCCGAATTGATATGCAAGATGGTTATTATGTGGACGAGGATACATATATCAGAAGAACAAGACGCGCTGTACCATCTGAAGGGGATATTATTTTTTCCCGTGAGGCGCCTATTGGTAATTGT
>CACZNR010000108.1 GCA_902782475.1 uncultured Eubacteriales bacterium | reverse complement strand
GATTTTGCAAGGGAATACGGAAACGAAGCTTTGGCTCAGCTTATGTCATATGCTTTTACAGATTTTAAATATATAAGAGATGATAGGACAAGATAAATGATGGATATAAAAAAAGTACAGGACAAAAATGAGAAGACAAGTATTGCCAGATACATACTGGAGTCACTGCCGGACTATTTTGGAATAGTTGAGACAAGAGAACAGTATATAAAGGATTCTGCCGACAGGATAATGATCGCTGCTTTTGACAGTGAGAAGCCGGTAGGCTTTCTCAATATAAAGCAGACAGGAGACAGGACTGCAGAGATAGCCGTAATGGGTATACTCAAAGAATATCATCGGAAGGGGATAGGAAGAAGACTCATAGAAACTGCTGAAAATGAGCTACATGGACAGTTTTCTTTTCTTCAGGTCAAAACAGTGAAGATGGGAGTATATCAGGACTATGACATGACAAATCTCTTCTACAAAGCTATGGGATTCTCTGAATTTGAGATAATGGAAGATCTTTGGGATGGAGCGAATCCATGTCAGATATATGTAAAGTATCTGGGATGAATAGAAACAAGGTCAGCGGAAGCTGACCTTGTTTATGTAAGACTGGATTATTATCTGTTTATCCTGTTGACACCTGTCCTGACAGCAGCATCTGCAACTGCAGCAGCTACCTTATCTGCTATTCCAGGTTCAAATGCCTTAGGGATGATGTTGTCCTTGTTGAGATCTTCAGGCTTGATAGAATCAGCTATGGCATGAGCAGCAGCTATCTTCATATCATCGTTGATCTCTCTTGCTCTTACATCAAGAGCTCCTCTGAAAAGACCAGGGAATACAAGAACATTGTTTATCTGATTCGGGAAGTCGCTTCTTCCTGTTGCTATGACAGCAGCACCGGCTTCAGCAGCTTCATCAGGCATGATCTCAGGAACCGGGTTTGCAAGAGCAAAGATGATAGGATCCTTTGCCATCTTCTGAACCATTTCCTTTGTAAGGGTTCCTGGTCCTGAAACTCCAATAAATACATCTGCACCCTCTATAACATCGCCGAGCTTACCCTGCTTTTTCTCACGATTGGAGATCTTTGCCATCTCTTCCTTTACAGGATTGAGATTTTCTCTTCCTTCATATATAGCACCTGTTCTGTCGCACATTATGACATTCTTAAGGCCTACGCCATAGAGAAGCTTGATGATAGCGATGCCAGCAGCACCTGCTCCGCTTGTAACCACTTTGATATCCTTGATGTCTTTACCAACTATCTTCAGTGCATTGAGAAGGCCTGCAAGCACAACTACTGCAGTTCCGTGCTGGTCATCATGGAATACAGGGATATCGAGTGATTTCTTGAGACGTTCTTCGATCTCAAAACATCTTGGAGCAGAGATGTCTTCAAGGTTGATACCACCGAAGCTTCCGGCAAGAAGCTCAACGGTCTTAACTATCTCATCTACGTCCTTGCTTCTGATGCAGAGAGGGAAGGCATCAACATTTCCGAATCTCTTGAACAGAGCTGCTTTTCCTTCCATAACAGGCATGCCTGCTTCAGGGCCTATATCTCCAAGGCCAAGGACTGCGGTTCCGTCTGTAACGACTGCAACGAGATTTCCTCTTCTGGTATATGTATATGAAAGATCTACATCCTTCTGGATCTCAAGACATGGTTCAGCAACACCAGGTGTGTATGCGATGGCGAGCTCTTCAGGTGTGTTTATCGGAGCTCTGCCGGTGATCTCAAATTTTCCCTGCCATTTAGCATGTGCGGCCAGTGCGATCTCTCTCTTTGTTGGAGGATCGCTCAGTTTGTAGTCTTCGTCTGAAAAGATCTCAGATATGAAATCCTTCAGGATCTTTGATGAATTTTCCAAAGCTTTTTTCTCCTCTTCTGATATGGAAACTTCCAGCACCTGCTCTATGCCGTTCTCTCCTATAACACAGGGAAGTGAGAATGGTATGTCAGTATTGCCGAAAACTTCAGTATAATTTACATGACAAACCGGGATTACAGAATGTGTATTTCCGATTATGACGTCAACGATGTGTGATGCATTAAGTGCGATACCATTATTCGTGACACCCTTAAGTGAGATGATGGTGGAACCGCTCTTCTTTACTGTTTCATTGATCTCTTCCTTGAATGGAAGGAGGTCAACTCCCTTCTGCCTGGCAAAACTGAGAAGCGGGATTCCTGCAACTGTAGCAGAACTCCAGATCGGGACCTGGGAATCTCCGTGCTCTCCAAGAACATTTGCGTCGATCTCAGTGATGTCTACATCGAGCTTTTCAGCAAGTGAGAATCTGAATCTTGAAGTATCAAGCATTGTACCTGTACCGATGACTCTTTCTGCAGGGAAACCTGTCTCCTTCTGTATAACATAAGTCATTATGTCAACAGGATTGGAGATGACTACGATGATAGGGTCTTCTGCATATTTTTTGATGCTCTTGGCAATGGATTTTGCAATATTGATATTGGCTTTGGCAAGATCGAGTCTTGTCTGTCCTGCTTTTCTTGGAAGACCTGCTGTTACGATTATGACACCTGCATCCTTGCAGTCTGAGTAATCGCCCTTATAGATCTTCTCGCTCTTTCTGAATGCAATACCGTGATTGATATCAAGAGCGTTTCCGATGGCTCTGTCTTCAGCTATATCCACTAT
>CACZNR010000107.1 GCA_902782475.1 uncultured Eubacteriales bacterium | reverse complement strand
GAAAATAAGCTGTCTCAATACGATGTCAGGATCGTTTGAAGGCAGCTTATTTACTTTTCATCTGGTATGCATTTATAACCTATCAGAAACCTCTTTTTCCAAAACAGCTTATACACCTGTTCTTGGCACTGTTGCCCAGTAATCTGTCCTTGGGATCCAGTCAAGGAACTTCTCTATCTCTATGTCCCAGAATCTCCACTCGTGTGCATATCCTTCAAGCTCATCCCATGTAACATCAAGGCCAAGCTCCCTAAGTGCATCCCTGGTCTTAACATTGTTCTCATAGAGGAAATCATTCTTTCCACATGCCATATATACTTTGGGGAACTTCTTTCCAAGTTCCATATTCTTTCTGGCAGATTCAAGTGCATCAACAGTAATGTTGTCATTTGGATCTTCAGGCTTCGCATCAGGTCCCCTTCCATATGTCTCAAGCATCGAACGTGTCATTGAAGGAGCCGCTGAAAGCGGTCCTATGGCACGGAAGTTCTCAGGACATGTAAGCCCATGTATGAGAGTTCCGAATCCTCCCATGGAAAGCCCTGCTAAATATGTATCTTCCGGTCTTTCTGATATCGGGAACATCATCCTGACAAATTCAGGAAGCTCTTCCGATATGAATCTGAAGAACTTGTCTCCCCTTACGTCCATGTATCCCTTGTTCTCTGCAGAGATCGTAACGACAGCAATATGTCTTTCCTCTGCATACATCTCAACATTTGTATAGTTGAGCCATCCTGCACGGTTGTTTCCGAATCCATGAAGAAGGAACAGTACCGGGAACTTTTCCTTTGCCACATGATGCATAGGGCCACCATTTGCATTCATCATATCCACGATAGTCATGGACGGTACTATAACTGTCACTTCCACATCCCTGAAAAGAGAATAGGACGACATGGTCACATCAAATCTTGCCATAATAAGGCCTCCTTAATCGATCTGTATCTAGTATATCATCATTACAACCCGTTTGTGATATCATAAAACACAGAGGATCACAAGGAGGTCAGCATCATGCCCAGGACATCAGCAACAAAGACAAAGCTTTTGAAACTCATGGACTTTCTGTACAGACAGAGCGATGAAGAGCATCCTGTAACTGTAGGAGACATCACTGATTACTATGCCAGCATAGGAATAAAGGTCGACAGAAAAACAGTTTACGATGACCTTGAAGCCCTTGAACAGTATGGTATGGACATAATCAAGGAAAGAGAAGGTTTCAGGAATACCTACTATATAGGTGAACGCGAGTTCCAGCTTGCAGAGATAAAGCTTCTCATCGACATAGTACAGTCTGCCAAATTCATTTCCGTAGAAAAATCCGATCTCCTGGTTAACAAGCTGAAGAAGCTGGTCAGCAACGAACAGGCAAAAGGTCTCCGGCGTCAGCTCTATGTTCCTGATATGGCAAAGAGCTCAAACGAGCGCATATATTACGCCATAGATGACATCAATCAGGCCATCGTAAGCAACAGAAAGATAAAGTTCAGATACAGTGACTGGTCAGTTGAAAAGAAGAAGGTGGCCAGAAGGAATGGCGGATACTATAACGTAAGCCCCTACAGTCTCGTTTGGGACAATCAGTTCTATTATCTCGTTGCCTTTGACAATGACGACAGGAAGATAAAACACTTTAGAGTGGACAAGATAATGTATTCCTCCAATGATTTCATGATACTTGACGAGGAGCGTGACGGCATAGAAGAATACAGTGCACTGGATCTCAGCGAATATACTTCATCCCATTTCGGAATGTTCGGCGGAGAGCCCATTAATGTAACTTTCGAATGTGAGAATTCAATGGTGGGCATACTCCTTGACAGGTTCGGTACTGATATCGTGATCTCAAAGCTCGACAGTGAACACTTCAGGACCACGGCCAATGTAACTCTCAGTCAGCAGTTCTTTGGATGGGTCTCAGGTCTTGGTAAGGGAATAAAGATAACCGCTCCTGCAAAAGCTGTGGATTTCTTCAGAAAGGAATCCGAACGTCTCAGGGAACAATATAAGTGACAGAATCCTCTTTCACTTCTGTCTTAAGAAGGAGTATCTCAACTCCTTCTTTTTTTGCCTCCGAAAGTGCATCTGCAAAGGAAGGGTCTGTGGTCCTGTTTGCTTCCACTTCTGTCACACCTGCCATCTGTATCACAAAGCAGATGATGGCATTATAGCCTTCCCTTTTAGCACGGATAAGCTCCCTGATATGTCTGGTTCCCCGCTCTGTGGGAGCATCGGGAAAATATCCCTTCCCGTCTATCTCAAGGGTACAGCCCTTGACTTCCATAAGATACTTCTGCTGACCCTTTTCCATATAGAAATCTATCCTGGGTTCTCCATAGGTATGCTCAGGTCTTATGAGATCAAAACTGCACTCATTTTCAAGATACTCCTTTACGATCCTGTTCGGAGCCTGGGAATCGATATTGAACAGCACCCCCGTTGAAGGCTTGTATACTGAAACAAGGTCATAGCGTGTCTTACGTTTTCTGTCATCAGAACCCGAGAGTATGACGCTGCAGCCCGGTATAAGGAGCTCCCTGCATCTTCCGGTATTCTTGACATGCACAGTTTCGTTCCTGCCGTCCAGCTCAACGTTAGCTATGAACCTGTTTGGTCTGTCCCTGAATACAGCTTTTACGATGTTCTTATATCTCATCCCACTACGAGCCTTACAAGTTCCCTTTCCCCTTCAAGTTCCCTTCTGTATGGATATTTGGCTGCCGCAGCTTCAAACTGGCTTAAAAGGCCGTTTATCCTTGCAAAATCACCTGTTGTCTTGGCTATGGCTATCTCAGTCCTTATGGTGGAGATGGATCTTCCAAGCATCTGCTTCCTGTATTTTATGTATCCGGGATCATTTAAAGGTGCATAGCGGTTGTACATGCAGTCAAGATATTCCTTGTCGTTTATGAGGACATATCTGTACAGTCCGCCAAGCTTCTCTCCCTGTGAGAGCAGCTGCATTATGAGCTCATATGCATGATTGTAATCACCACTGTCCATGGCCCTTGACTCATTCATTATCTTTATTCCTGCTACGAGTGTAGATGAGGTCACCTTTCCCTCAGGATACATGAAGAGATCAAAAGGCATGTCTCTTGGTCTTACACCCTGTGTCAGCAGTTCATTGATCTTCAGTTGCTGCCAGAATGCTCTTTTTGCGTCGGGATCCCTTGCAGCTTCCACTATGTTCATTCCGTCATTATTCACATACCTTGTCCTTAACGGAACACCGTTTGCCAGGGCGGATATGACTCCATAGAATACCATTGCAAGGCATGCTCCCTTTACTATCCTCTGCTGTATGAACATGTACAGGACAAAAAATACCGCTGAGACGATGAGGTTCATGAGTGCCCCTCCAAGGTTATAGAGCACATAGGGAAATCTGTCACTGTATGGTGGCGGTGCCATGAGGCACTGTCCCAGGGTCCCCGGGAGCATATATCTTTTGAACCTTATCTTTCCTTCATCCTTTAACCATATGAATGACATTACACGAAACGACAGGAACCTGTAGCCGGTAAGAAGACCGAATACCAGATGTCCTGCTTCATGAAGTATGGTCTGGAGCACTACAGCCACTATGATCATGAGGATCAGGAGCAGATACCCTGTAAGAAAGTCATCTGCAAATACATATGTGGCCAGTTTAAATCCCATAAGGAAAGAAAGTGCTATCACAACGATAAGCATGAGTGTGTTATATATTTTGTCCTTATTCATTTAGGTCCTCCAAAAAACAGGACATGCTGAAGATTCAGCATGTCCGTCAATAGTTTATCTTTTATCAATCAGCCTTGGAGAGATATTCATCTATGGCCTTGGCAGCCACTTTTCCTGCTCCCATTGCTGAGATGACTGTTGCAGCTCCCGTAACTGCATCACCGCCGGCATATACTGCATTTCTGGATGTGAGGCCATCCTCATTTACTATGATGCCTCCGCGTCTGTTGACTTCAAGCCCTTCGGTGGTGTTCTTGATGAGAGGATTAGGAGATGTTCCGATGGCCATTATGACTGTATCCACATCAAGCTCAAATTCACTTCCCTCGATAGGAACAGGACGGCGTCTTCCGCTCTCATCAGGTTCAGAAAGCTCCATCTTTATGCAGCGCATTCCTGTAACAAAACCGTTCTTAGGATCTCTAGGATCTTCAGGATTATTGTATCCGAGTATCTCCACAGGGTTATTGAGAAGTCTGAAATCAATGCCTTCTTCCTTTGCATGTTCAACTTCCTCTGCCCTCGCAGGAAGCTCTTCCATGGAACGTCTGTATACGATATATACCTTCTCTGCTCCAAGTCTCAGGGCAGTCCTTGCAGCATCCATGGCAACGTTTCCGCCGCCTACGACTGCTACCTTGCCACCCTTCATGATAGGTGTAACAGGATCATCCCTGTACGCTTTCATGAGATTGCTCCTTGTAAGGAACTCATTTGCGGAATATACTCCCTTGAGGCTCTCTCCGGGGATCCCCATGAAGTTAGGAAGTCCGGCACCGGATCCAATGAAGACTGCTTCAAAGCCATCTTCGAAGAGCTCATCTATGGTCAGTGTCTTTCCTATTACGACGTTGGTCTCAACATCAACACCGAGTTTTTTAAGCGTATCCACTTCCTTGGCAACTATTGCCTTTGGAAGACGGAATTCAGGTATGCCATATACGAGGACGCCACCGGCAGTATGAAGTGCTTCATACACTGTTACCTTATAGCCCTTCTTTGCAAGGTCTCCGGCACATGTAAGTCCGGATGGGCCTGATCCGACTACAGCAACTCTGTGGCCGTTGTCAGAAAGTTTTTCCGGAACTGCATCAACATTGTTGTTGTGATAGTCAGCAACGAATCTTTCAAGTCTTCCTATGCCCACAGGTTCAAATCTTATGCCTAAAGTGCATCTTGCTTCGCACTGTGACTCCTGAGGACATACTCTTCCGCATACGGCAGGAAGCGATGATGTCTTTGATATTATCTGATATGCTCCCTCAAAATCATTCTCCTTGATCTTTGCAATGAAATCAGGGATGTTTATGTTTACCGGACATCCTGCAACACATGGTCTGTTCTTGCAGTTGAGGCATCTGTTGGCCTCTTCCACAGCTATGTCTGCGGTATATCCAAGTGCAACCTCAGAGAAATTGTGTGCTCTGACTTCCGGAGCCTGTGAAGGCATCTCATGTTTTTTAGGAATAATAGCCATTTTCATACCTCCTTAAGCATTCCTGAAAAGATTGCATGTCTTTTCGTGTGCACGGCGTTCAAAATCGAAATACATCCTTCCCCTGGACATTGCTTCATCAAAGTCAACTTCATATCCGTTGAAGTCAGGGCCATCCACGCATGCAAACTTCGTGACTGCCTTTCCGTCCTGGTGAAGCGTAAGTCTGCAGCCACCGCACATTCCTGTGCCGTCTATCATTATAGGGTTCATGGATACTGTTACAGGGACACCATAAGGCTTTGCTGTAAGTGTGACGAATTTCATCATGATGAGAGGTCCTATTGTTATGATCATATCGAACTTCTCTCCTGCTTCCAGGAACTCCTTGAGAGGAACGGTAACATTGCCTTCCCTTGCATAAGAACCATCGTCCGTCATTACTACGAGCCTGTCTGAACACTGTCTGAACTCATCCTCAAGTATCAGAAGATCCTTGTTCCTGAAACCGATGATGCTTGTGACTTCAGCACCAAGTCTGTGGAATTCCTGAGCCACTGGCATTGCTATGGCACATCCTACACCGCCTCCGACTATGCATACCTTGTGTATGCCCTCTGTTTCAGTGGCCTTTCCGAGAGGCCCTACGAAGTCCTGGATGCACTCTCCCTCATTCTTGTGATTTAATGATTCCGTAGTAGCTCCGACGATCTGGAATATGATCTTTACAGTTCCTTCTTCCTTATTGGTCCCGGCAACTGTAAGAGGGATCCTTTCTCCATCCTCATCTACCCTTAGGATAATGAACTGCCCCGGCAGAGCTTTTCTTGCCACAAGAGGCGCCTCGATCTCCATCTGAGTCACTGTGGGATTCAGAGAGACTTTCCTTACTATCCTGTACATATCTTTAACCTTCCTTTCAGAAAACTTAAAACTATCAAAATGTCATTGATATTATAAAACATTTTTACAGTGTTTTTAAATCAGCTTAACAACTTATCTGCCCCTGACTGTGACCATGTCAACAGCGCCTATCATGCCCTGTGAGGAACATATCTGATACTTTCCCGGAGCTATCTCAGTCTTCGAATATCCATGGACATGTCCACAGAGAACAGCCCTGAAACAGTCATTCTCCTTTATGAGCCTTACGAATTCCCTGGCATTGCTGTCAGAAGAAGCCTCGTCTATATAGAAATAACTGTCGAATATGCTCATTGCTTCCCTGTTGAGATCAGTGGACACAGGTATATGTGTAACGATGATCACCGGTTCTGCTTTCTCCGCAAGTTCCTTAAGGACCACCAGTGTCCTGTCGCTGACGGTCTTCAGCCTGTCGTCTATCCCGACTATGCTGAATCCCCTGAACGGGACGATGACAGGATCTGTCTGCCAGATACCTTCCAATGTCTCATCTTCATGATTTCCCGGAATGCAGAGATATCTGCCGCTGTATGAATCAAGCTGAGCCTTCAGGAACCTCTCACCTGCAGGATGCATTATCTCAAGATTGTCCCCGCTGAGCACAAGAAGATCAGGCTCCGTCTTTTCAGCAAGCTTCATCAGTTTTCTGAATGCTGAAACAGTGCTTATCTCCTGCTCCTTGCTGAAATACTCTCCGGCCATCCGTGCAAATTCCTTCTTCTGAAACATCCAGTATGCATCCTTTTCAAATGCCCACCTGACTTCTTCTTCGCTGGAATCACCGTCATGGGCACAGATATGGGTATCGCTGATGTGCATGAGACGTGTCTCACCCTCAATGCCCGGGATCAATATCTCATTTTCATATATCTGATAAAATCTGTCTTCCATATTTCCCCCTTTCAAAAATTATATATCTAACTGTACGTTCAAATCAAAAAGAGTTGATATGCATGTTGAATTTTGAATACTGTTTTTAAATAGTATATACTTATGCACTCATTGGGTGTATAATAATCCCGAGGTGATTATATGACTATCAGGGAAATGAGAAATAAATTAGGTGATACACAAGCAGAGTTTTCAAGAAGATATAATATTCCATTCCGTACCATTCAAAATTGGGAAACCGGAGCACGAAATCCATCAGAATACATATTATCTCTTCTCGAAACAAATGTTAAAGACGATCTCATCAATAGAAAAACAATAGTTTTACCAGAATACGATCCTCATAAAATTGATTTACCGAAAAGAAAAGATTATGTTAGCTCTTTTTCATGGTTAAAAGCTGTTCATAACGAAATAGGAGATAATATTGTATTTGCGCTCGATAGTGCATTAATGTGTCAGAATTACTTTTTAGGAAGAGATAATGAATACCTTGTGTGGATATATGGTGATGATTTTATCAACGAATATAACGGAGTAGTCCAACTTAGCACTGAGATCAATGATTTTTATGTTCTTGAAAAAGATGGTATATTATTTACCGATTTTGACAGGACACTTATGGATTCTATTTCTAATGAATCTATTGTAGATATGCAGGGTATTACTGAAGCACTAAGTAAGTATTATTATCTTCATAACGAAAGTTTTAATGATCTCACCATCATGCCAAATCAGATTGAACGATTCGAATCGCTAGCGCTCGATGCCATACACTATTACGATGCTTAGGAG
>CACZNR010000106.1 GCA_902782475.1 uncultured Eubacteriales bacterium | reverse complement strand
GGTGCCCGGCACTTTTATTTTTCCGGAATTCAGCTTATCATATGAACAGCACAGTTAGGAGGTCATAATATGGGCAGACCGGTCATTGGCATCACGCCAAATTACGAAGAGGAAGAAAGGATAGGTATCGTCACTGATCTTGGCACCAGCGGTCAGGACTGGAACTACATAGCCGGAGACTATACCTCAATGATAGAAAAGGCAGGCGGTATCCCTGTGATACTTCCAATAGCCGATACACAGTACATAGATGATGTACTTGACAGCATAGACGGGCTCCTCATAAGCGGAGGAAGCGATGTCGGTCCTGAACTTTACCACGAATTCCCCATTCCTGAGCTTGGCAAGGTGAATACCAGAAGGGATATGTATGAAGTTGCCCTGATAAGGCGCGCTTTTGAAAGAGATATCCCGATGCTTGGGATCTGCAGAGGCATACAGATGATCAATGTGGCTCTTGGAGGAACGCTATACCAGGATGTTGTGAAGCAGCTCAATGTGCTTCCCCATTCAACTCCGCATTATCCAAGAAACACAGGCTGGCATGAAGTCCATTTAACTGAAGGCTCCATGGCAGAAAAGATATTCGGAAAAAGTTCCATCATGACCAACTCATACCATCATCAGTCTGTAAAGAAGGCCTGCAATGGCTCTGTAATAACAGGAAAGACTTCCGACGGTATCGTGGAAGTCCTTGAATTTCCTGAAAAAAGATTTGCTGTGGCAGTCCAGTGGCATCCTGAGATGATGTATGACAGTGCCGAACAGTTGCTTCTGTCAGAAGCATTTATAAAAAGCTGTAAGTGAATCATTCCTTATAGACCATGTCCTTCTCTGACCAGTCCCTAAGCACACACAGCATATCTTCTGCTACCCTTTTTGCTTCAGGAAGGTCATGATCAAGATAATTTCCACATTCACGTTTCTTTGATCCAGGTATCTCGCCTTCAAAGTCTCTTATGAACGCCATGGATTCCTTTACAAGATCTATGGCTTTTTCTTTTGAGATGTCATTCCTTGTAAGGAAATAGAATCCTGTCCTGCAACCCATTGGACCGACATAGATTATCGAATCAGTATACTCCGTATTCCTGACATAGGTCGCAAACAGATGTTCTATCGTATGCATGGCACCTGTTGAAAGATAATCTCCCATATTCGGCACCTTCATGCGTACATCATATGTAATGACATCACCATCTATCCTTGAAACATACATTCCCTTTTCAAGTACATCATGATTAATCGTAAAACTGGCTATCTGCTTCATCTGTAGATCCTCCTTAACCACATCTGTATATCCTTGATATCATATAACATACAAAGTATACCACAAGAAAAGCAAGATACAGATGATCCAGAATATCAGCAAGGATCCCGGCAAACATTGCTAAATTCCTTTCAGGCAGACCTGCTGCCATTCCTGGTATTCATGATCTTAAAAAGATACGATAGACCAAGTGCTAACACAAATACTGTAAGGAATACCTGATATCCTCTGTCCATTGCATTTAATATAGTTTCCAGCAACATTTCTATTACCCCCAAAACAGAACAATTTATTTTGTTTACACTGTTATTATATGAATCACTCTGTACAATAAAACGGACAGTGTCTGGGTCTTTAATAACCTGTCTTGTAGATCTGCAAAAGATCATGGAATATCAATATGTGAACGAAAAAGAATATAGATACAGAAATAAAAAGAATATTTTATACTATTACCAGTGGATTCCTATTTGTGATTGTTAATATAATCTGTTGTTGTTTCAAAGAAGTTCTCACGAACCCCCGAGGATTCATGTCTCCCATGTCTGGTTTTATCCAGATTACTTATCCTTTTGTTAATTGCGATTACTGACTAAAGGGTTATGCATCAAATGGTGGACCATAAGCATACATCCCTTTATTTAAAATACTACCTAGAGAAATCGGAACATAAAGTCCCCATTCCTTGTCCCAGCGTTGTATATAAGATGAACTTTTAATCAGTGATCTTCTGCTTCCTGTTTTATATTTCAGACATTCAGTGAAAAATTTATCTGACAAATTAAAATTATCATTTAGTTGTGATAATATATATCCACATTTCTGCCACAAAAAACCTACATTTCTGCTTTTAAGTATATCAAGTAAATTGTTTTCATCCAAAGATGGGACCATAATGATCGACCGCAGTACTTCTTCAATTCCTGAGATTTTCTCGTAATCTTCTATACTATCGATTACTGTCTGTTCGATGCTTGTCGCTTCTATTCCATTTTTCTCTGTAATATGCATATCTTTTTTTGGTAGAAGGCGATGATATATTATTCCTTCAAAAGTAAAATCTTCAAATCTATTCTTTGTAGAAACATATAAAGTATAAAACACCTGATTTGTATATCCATATACTTCAAATGCACTATGATGGGATACAACAGCATCCGGGAACAACTGATTAGCTATACGATATGGTGACACTACAGATTGCTTTGTTTCAAGACTTATAGTTGCATATAAATCTCGTCGTATACGTTT
>CACZNR010000105.1 GCA_902782475.1 uncultured Eubacteriales bacterium | reverse complement strand
TCAGGAAGGGATTCGATTTCATAGAGGAAGATAACGATTACATAATCGATAAACAGATAGAGCTGACTCTCATACCTGCTCCTACCTTCAATGAAGGGAAGAAGGCACAGAGGCTCCTTGAGATATTCAGGGAAGAAGGGCTCAGCGACTGTCACATAGATGATTACGGAAACGTAGTCGGAATAAGGAAGGGAACAGGCGGCGGAAAGACCACTCTTGTGGAAGCTCATATTGATACAGTATTCCCACTGGATACAAAGCTTGAGATAAGAAGAGAGAACGGATTCATATACTGCCCCGGAATAACGGACAATACAAGGGGTGACGCCTCCGTAATATCAATAATAAGGGCTCTTAACAAAGGCAATGTACAGACAAAGGGCGACATCCATTTTGTAGGAACAGTACAGGAAGAAGGAATGGGTGCACTTCGGGGCATGAAGTACTATCTTGAGCATCATCCTGAGATAGAGGCAAGTGTCTCAATAGACGGAAGCGGTCACGAGGGAGTCGTTTTTGAGGCAACTGGAATTCAGACCTATGAGATCAATTTCAGGGGAAAAGGTGGCCATGCATACGGAGCTTACGGTGATGTAGCAAATCCTCTGGGAGCAGCAGGCAGGGCAATTGCAAAGATCACAGACATAAAAGTGCCGGAGTCTCCCAGGACCACAGTGGCAGTGACTGGCGCATATGCCGGTTCATACGATGCAGTTCATGCCATCGTTGATACAGCTACGATAACCCTCAACTTCAGATCCAATGGCCATAAGGAACTCATGGAGCTCAGGGAGAAAGTCTTTGCAGCCATAGAACTGGCATGTGCAGAAGAAACAGCACACTGGGGAAAGGATGTCATAACTTATGATTACAGACATCTTGTGGACATAGATGCAGGAGCCCAGGATGCACATTCCCCTATAGTAGAGGCAGCCTATGAGATATCAAAGTATCTTGGCTGCGATGACCCTGAACTTGCTGAGGGAGGTTCCACAAACTGCAACAGAGCTATTGAAAGAGGTGTTCCTTCAGTATGTCTTGGAATGAGCAGGCTCTTTGATTCAAAATGTCATACACTTGCAGAACAGTTCCTGGAAAAGGATGCGTATAAGGGATGCCAGCAGGCATATCTTCTTGCACTGCTGTGTGCAGGGACAGATGCCCAGGAATCAGTGATCTGAAAACAGAAGGAAGGTAAAGATGATAAGGACAGCATTCTTTGATGCAAAGGAATATGATATTCCGGCTTTTGAGTCGTTCGGTAAAGAGAAGGATATAGAATTCAAATTCTTTGAGACGAAACTTGGAAGTGATACCGTTGAACTCGCAAGAGGTTTTGATGCAGTATGTGTCTTCGTCAATGATGATGTAAATGGCAAGGTCATAGACGAGCTTTATTCGTATGGTGTAAAGCTGATAGCATTAAGATCAGCTGGATACAACAACGTAGATATAAGACATGCTTTCGGAAAGATCCACGTGGTGCATGTACCTGCATATTCGCCTTATTCGGTTGCAGAACATGCCATGGCTCTGCTCCTTACATCTGTGAGGCGCATCCATAAGGCATATAACAGGACAAGGGATTTTAATTTTTCCCTGAATGGTCTGACCGGATTCGATCTTCATGGAAAGACCGTGGGTGTCATAGGTACCGGAAGGATAGGAAGGATATTCATTGACATCTGCAGAGGTTTCGGAATGAATGTCCTCGCTTATGATAAATTTCCAGCTCCAGACAGCTCCATTGAATATACCGGACTTGATGAGCTGTTCGAAAAAAGTGATATCATATCCCTTCACTGTCCTCTTACAGATGAGACAAGACATGTTATCGGCATGGATGCTGTAGGAAAGATGAAAAAGGGTGTTGTTATCATCAATACTTCAAGAGGAGCTCTTGTGGATGCTGAAGCACTTCTGGAAGGCATAAAGGAAAGGAAGATAGGGGCGGCATGCCTTGATGTGTATGAGGAAGAAGCAGACCTGTTCTTTGAAGACAGGTCCGGTCATATACTGAATGACGATGTCCTGGCAAGACTGATATCAATGCCTAACGTCATAGTCACTTCGCACCAGGCATTTCTTACTGAAGAAGCCCTGAGAAATATTGCATCTACTACAGTCTCCAATATCCGTTCGTATTTCGATAATGACGGAATGTGTGACAATGAACTCTGCTATCACTGTGGTGAGATCGAACAGTGCCGTAAGGAAAGAAAAAATAGATGCTTCTAGAACACATGGGAACAGATATCAAGGTACGGATAAGGCCTTATAAGGATATGGACAAGGACAGGATCTTTTCCTGGATCAATGATGAAGAGGTCTTCTATTTATGGAGTGCCGGTGTACTTGGCGGTTACCCCCTGTCTGAAGAAGGTTTCCAGAAGACAGCAGAGATCATGCGATTCACAGCTCTCTATGACATGGAACCATGCGGCTTCTTTACTGCAAGAAATCCTCATGAGTCTGCAGATGAACTCAGACTGGGATTCGTGCTGATCGATCCTGACAAGAGAGGCAAAGGCATCGGCAGTGAGATGATGAGGAAAGCTTTGAGATTCTGTTTTGAGATATACGGTGCAGAATGTGTAAGCATAGCAGTATTTGAAGATAATACGGCTGCATACAGGTGCTATCTGAGAGCTGGTTTTGTGCCTACAGGTAACAGAGAGATCTATAGGATAAATGGAAGGGAACGTATTGCTGTTGAGCTGGAATGTTCAAAAAGAGACTTTCTGGTCTCCTGAAAGAATGCTACAGGGATCCCTGAGGGAATAACCAAAAAAGACCTCCTAATAGGATGTGATGTCCGTATAAAGGAGATCTTTTTTATTGCTTATGTTTACAACTGGATACCGTGCTTCTCACAGTATCTTTTCCCTGGATCGAGCTTTTTCACTATCACGTAGCAGAGAAGGGATATCAGAAGTCCGCCGGCAATGTCTATAGCATAATGCTGCTTTGTGAACACTGTTGAAAGGCATATGAGTATGACCATCACAAAAGAATAGATCTTGAATCCCTTTGAGATCTCGGGCTGCCTTCTCACTCCAAGATAGCAGTAAAGGCTTATGAGACAGTGATATGAAGGGAAAAGATTAAAGGCAATGTTGCTTCCGTCTGCTCCGTATATGATCTTCAGGAAAAAGTTGAACACTCCCGGCTTGTCGGCTACATGCATGAGACCTTCCTGTACTCTGTCCATATATGTAGGCATGAAAACGAAGAACAGGAATCCTATTATGTATGCTGCTGAAAGACCGGTGATGTAATTTACGAAATTCCTCCTGCTGGTAAGGGATGCTGCTACAGGTCCGCATATCCAGAAGACATAGGAATATAGATAGATGATGGCAAATATGGCTATCACCGGTATCCTGTCATCAATGAATGGTATCTTCGGAGCAAAGGCATAGTTTATGGTGCCAAGGAGCCTGCTTAAAAGGTCACCCAGTCTGTACATGCCGTACTGCAGGGCAAAGTAACCAAAACCAAACAGCCATCCGAATCTCGGAATGGAGCGGATCTTATTCAAAAATGTTTTCATAGCATATCCTCAAGCATTAAATGTAATGTACAATAATCATATAACAGTCAATGAGATTTGAAAACCTCAGGGAAAGGTAATTTCGCATGATCATATATTATGTAAGACACGGAGAGACAAAATTCAACAGGGACGGCCTGATACAGGGCTGGAAGGATTCTTCCCTGACAGAAAGGGGGATCCTGCAGGCCCGTGCTGCAGGAAAGTATCTGAAGGAAAAAGGGGTAAGATTCGACCATGCTCTCTGTTCGGACAGTGGAAGGGCACAGCTTTCCATGCGCTTCATAACGGATATGCCATTTGAATCACTTCCGGAGCTCCGTGAGATAAACTGCGGGGATCTGGAGATGAAGAGCACAGAGTATTCATGCCGTGATCTCAGCGACGGGGACTATTTCAAGAGACATGGAGGAGAATCCTTCAGTGAAGTGGCGGAAAGGTTTGGAAAAGTAATAGATGACTGCCTTAAGGCGGGCTATGGCACAGTGCTCATGGTATCCCATGGAGGTCCGATACTCTATTATCTCGGCTCAAAAGGATATGACATGGATGCCATTATAAGCCAGATCACCAATGGCTGCATAGCAGTGCTTGAGATAACGGAAGACGGGGAAGTCAAACTTCAGCACATAACACAGAACGTCATCTTCTGACGGAGTATACCACCGGACTAAAGACAATGAAAAGCCGGGATGGTATATTTTTCCTGTGCATAAGGAGGATTTTAATTGATCCAGATAAGGGGACTCAGCATATTTCATAAGAAGGACCTTCGGCAGCTGGTAAAGGACCTTGACCTGACACTTAACAGGGGAGACAAGGCTGCACTCATAGGAGAAGAAGGAAACGGAAAGTCCACGGTCATAAAATGGATATATGACAATGAACTCATCTTCCCTTACGCCGAATATGAAGGAGATGTCGTAAACAGCGGGGAAAAGATATGCTATCTTCCTCAGGAGATGACCGAAGCGGACAGGCAGATGACTGTATATGAGTTCTTTACAGCCGGTTCTGATGCTCCCGATGAGAGAGAAGTATCGGAAGTCATGCGTACAGTAGGTCTTTCCTATGACACCTATTATACAGACCAGAAGGTGGGAACACTGTCGGGCGGAGAGAAGATAAAGATATCAATGGCAAGGATACTTCTTTCACATCCTACGGCACTTCTCCTTGATGAGCCCTCAAATGACCTTGACCTTGATACCCTCATATGGCTGGAAGGATTCATAAATGCCTTTGACGGCATAGTGCTCTACATTTCACACGATGATGTGCTCCTTGAGAATACAGCAAACAGGATAATACTTCTTGAACAGCTGAAGAAAAAGATGGAACCAAGGGCTACCGTATATAACCTTGGATATCAGGAATTTAAAAAGACAAGAGAAGACCTTTTTAAGAGAGATCTTTCCATAGCTGAGAATCAGAGACGTGAGTTTAAGGAAAAGATGGAAAGGTTCCGCAGGATCCAGGAGAAGGTGAATCATGACCTCAATTCCGTTTCGCGGCAGGATCCATCCACAGGAAGGCTCCTTAAAAAGAAGATGAAGAGCGTAAAGGCTCAGGAAAAACGATTTGAAAAGGAAGAGGAGCAGTTAAAGGAGATACC
>CACZNR010000104.1 GCA_902782475.1 uncultured Eubacteriales bacterium | reverse complement strand
GGAAAGCAGTACGTTCAGGACTTTGCTCCTCTGGTAGCATCAAAGAACAGCAATGGTGATACAAAGAAGGATGATGACAGCAAAAAGGACGATAAGAAGAAGGATGATGAAAAGGATGACGATGAAGTATCATCAGTGATACCTGAACCGGAGCAGAGTGAACAGAGCGTAGTTCCGGAACCATCCGGTGAAATTGAGAAGAGTGAGGGAGTTGAACCTTCTTCTGCAGATGATGACGGAAAGGGAGATAAGAGCACTGTTCCTTCAGATGATGGCAGGAATGACGGCACTGACGGTGAAGGAGGAAACGGTGACAGTAACAGGGGAGGCACAGTAAAGAAGATACTTCTCTATGGTGTCATACCGGTGCTCCTTATAGCAGCTGGTTTCATATTCTTCCTGCTCTTCAAACGCCGTAAGGATGACGATGAGGATGAAGGATAAAACCTGAGAAGAAAGCAGGATAGAGGCAGTAGAAAAAAGCTGTCTCTTTTTTATATTGAGAGCATCTGTTTCCTTTAATATGGTACAATGTTATGGAAAATGTATATATAAAGTTTATTCCGGAGGAATGATGGAAAACAAGGACAGCATATTGAAAAAGTCACTGTCACTTTTTGGCAATGCCTTCATAACCAGCATGACAGCCAATTCAGGCTATGCCATAGTCAGTGTACTTAAGAACAAGTATACCCAGAAGCACAAATGGGTAAGTGAAGAAGAAATGAATGACATAGTTGCACTGTGCCAGTCATCTCCGGGGCCAATAGCAGTAAGTTCAAACCTCATGATAGGATTTCAGATAGCAGGACCTATCGGAGCATTTGCATCAGTACTCGGATGCATAATCCCTCCGATAATCATGATGATCATAGTATCCTTCTTCTATAACTACATAATCACGAACAGATATGTAAGGATATTCATGCAGGGAATGCAGGCAGGAGTCATAGCAATGCTTCTTGACGTGGTCATTGGACTTTTCATGAACATAGCGAAGAAGAGGGAAGTTTTCCTCTTTGCTCTCATGATAATAGCATTCCTGTATCTGAGGCTCTTTGACCTTTCGATAGTATACCTTCTGATATTCATGATAGTGGCTGCACTTGTAAAGACACTCATAATGACTATTCAGGCTAAGAAAGGAGGCAAGGCATGAACCTTTTAACTATATTCCTGGGATTTTTAAAGATAGGAGCCCTTGCCTTTGGCGGAGCTTATGCAGCAATACCGATAGTGGAGAAGGAAGTGGTACAGAAGGGATGGATCACATACGAATCCTTTGGAGATCTTCTTGCCATAGATGAGCTGACCCCTGGTCCTATCATCATCAACTCAGCTACATTCATAGGAATGAACATGCTTGGAGTGCTTGGTGGAATCGTTGCTTCCCTTGGTTCCATAGTTCCAGGATGCATCATATCCACCATACTCATACTGCTCTACAGGAAATACAAGAAGCTCACCATACTTGACAACATCGTACAGGCACTGAAGTGCATGGCAGTCATGATGATATTCTCAACGCTTATCAACATGATCTGGAGGAGCATATTCGGAAGTGCACTTTCACTTGCCACAATAGACTGGCTCATACTTGCCATGGCTGTGATATCCTTCATAGTCATCAGGAAGTGGAAGCCAAATCCTATATTTGTCATGCTGGCATGCGGAGCGATCTATCTGATAGTATTCGGTTTCATATTCCCGGCATAAGGGAAATGAGTGATCATAAGGACATTAAAAAGGAGAAAAAAATGGCAATTTTTAACTGCAACTTCACATCCTATACTCTCAAGAGAGACGTAGAGATAAATGTGATAATACCAACAATGACGATCCTTCCTGTTCTTGCTGAACCGGACAAGGAACACTCACACGAGATCAGCGAACCGTATCCTGTACTGTACCTGCTCCATGGCTTTGCAAACAACAGGAACTCATGGTTCAACTATACAAGTCTTCCAAGATATGCTGAGGAGAGAAGGATAGCTGTAGTAACAGTATCAGGCGAGAATAAGGCATATTCTGAAGTAGGACAGGACAATTTCTTCAAGTTCATAAACAAGGAGCTTCCTGAATTCGTAAAGGCAATGTTCCCAATATCAAAGAAGAAGGAAGACACATATATTGCAGGTCTTTCAATGGGTGGATTCGGAACACTTCTGCATGGCCTCTCAGCACCTGAGAACTTCTGTGCAATGGGACCTCTTTCAGCAGGTATCCATAAGCCTGGAACATCAGAGAGAGCAAACCTCTTTGAGCTGGCTGAGAAGGTAGTAGCTGACGGAAAACAGTTTCCGAAGATCTACATGGCATGCGGATGCAAGGACAGGCTCTATGACATCAACGTTGAGTTCAGGGACCATCTCATAAAGCTCGGTGCAGATGTGACCTGGGACGAGATGCCTGAATATGCTCATGAATGGCCTTTCTGGGATGAGCAGATAAAGAGATTCCTTGACTGGCTCCCGAGAACAGACTGCTATTCAAAGCTTCCTATGACAGGTGTGTAATACATCTTATGTTTAAGGAGCCAGTAATTAATGACTGGCTCCCTGCTTTTAGGAGCGTTGATTTACAGAATACAGTAAGGTAAGGGGAAAATAGATGAGTTTTAAGGAATTGGAGGAGTATGTGCTCATAGGAAATGAGATCGAGTTTTCATACAAGGGTAGGATGTACTCGATAACTTACTATTATCCAAATGATGATATCAACAATCATTTTATCTCTTTTTGTGAATTCTATAAGGAAACTACAGAGGTAAGAACTCCTTATGAATTATGGAACTATGTTTCCAGATATGGAGTAACTGTAGGTGAAATGTTAAGCAGCATCTCCGAGGAAGATATTTATATCTATTAAACCCTTTAATAAACT
>CACZNR010000103.1 GCA_902782475.1 uncultured Eubacteriales bacterium | reverse complement strand
GAATCAGTATCAAACTCAAGCCATGCACCACGGTTAGGTATCACCTGTGATGAAAAGAGGCTTTTTCCTGTCTTGTCTATCGTTGATGTGTAATATGCACCCGGTGAACGAACGAGCTGTGAAACAACTACTCTCTCAGCACCATTTATCACGAAGGTCCCCTTAGGGGTCATGAGAGGAAAGTCACCCATGAAAACATCGTCTTCAGAATGTTCGCCGGTCTCCTTATTATAAAGATGTACCTTTACATACAGTGGAGCTGAATAGTTTACATCTCTTTCCTTGCATTCCTCGATGTCATACTTGATCTTGTCCCTCCTGATCTCATAATCCAGAAACTCCAGTGTAAGGATCTCTGAATAGTCTGTTATCGGCGATACATCATCAAGTACTTCTCTAAGTCCTGTCTCCAGAAGTCTGTTGTATGAATCTTTCTGGATCTCGATCAGATCAGGTATACCGATCGGCTCTGTGATCTTGGCAAAGCTCATCCTGCTGCTTCTACCACTTTTTACTTCATGAACTAAACTCAAGGCCTTTTCTCCTATTCCTAAATTTGTATAAAGCTTAGACCTCTATGGTCATAGCTGAAAAACCGAACATTTATTGCTTTAGATACAAAAATCGTTTGTTTTCCTGTGCCTCCTGATACACCAGCTGAATGCCAGGTCCCCAAGAGTGCAATTTGATATTCTATCAATGCCAAAAACTATTGTCAACTGCTTTTTGTCCATTTCGGAGGCAAAAGGACTCCTACCGAAACGAAATAATCCTTATTCGATTCCCTTGGATAAGGAGAAAAATCAAAAAAGCAACTTGTTAACAATTTGTTTACAAGTTGCTTTTCCCATATTTTTCCAAAATACAAACTATCCCTTAACGGGCCACCCTTGCAAATATCATCCGTCCGGCAGATGTCTGCAGAGAACTCGTTATCTCTACTCTAAGAGTCTCTCCTATCCTTGAGGCAGTATCCTCCACTACGATCATTGTGCCATCCTCAAGATATCCTATCCCCTGCTGACGTTCTTTTCCTCTTTTTATGATGGTCACGTCTATCCTGTCGCCCGGTATGAGTGACATCTTCAGGGAATTGGATATGTCGTTTATGTTTATGACCTTCAATCCATTCGCTGTAGCCACTTTGTTCAGATTGAAATCCAGAGTTATTATCCTTCCTCTGTTCTGTTCTGCCAGATTGACAAGTGACAGATCGATATTGTTCCTGTCATAGGGCTTATGGTTCTCCACCTTTGCCACAAGCGGAGCCTCATTGAAACTTGATACCATCCTGTTGAGTATATCAAGACCTCTCCTGCCCTTTTCACGCCTGAGGTCATCCTCCGAATCTGCGATGTTCTGAAGTTCGGAAAGTATGAAGCCCGGAATGATGATATTTCCTTCGATAACTCCCGTTGAAAGAAAATCATATATACGGCCATCTATAAGAGAGCTCGTGTCCACAAAGTATGTTTCCGGCTTTCTTTCCATCTCCTCATCCTCAGTCTCAGACATGATATTCTTCCTTTTTGCCTTGCTGAGTTTAGTTGCCACTATCACCGAGAGATAGACGAATACGACATAGATTATTATGTCTATGAAAAATACGAATGGTCCTTCTCCAAGCCTCGAGACTATGTGAGAGAAGAAAAATGCTATTATTATGCCGATAGCTATACCCGCCGTATTGAAAAGTACGGTCCTGTATGAAGCCTTGCTTATGCCCTCTTCAGTATCGGATATGAATCGCACCAGTCCCGATGCCCATTTCTCTGAGAAGATCAGGAATACAAGTGTTCCCACTATCATCAGTCCTGCATAGAGTGCCGGCCTGATCCAGTATCCCTGATCCTGGACGATGTCGGCATAATACCTTTGGATAATATCGACTATGAGTCTTGCAACGGCAAAGCCAAGTGACGTTCCAGTCAATACTATCAGTGTTTTGAAAAATCTTTTCATAATAAATAAGTCCTTTAAAATATATTTCCCAAAGCATCATGCAATGTTTTGATCGGAATCTGTTCAATATCTTTTATTCCCGCAGAATAATTGCTTTTCGGAAGTATGATGGCCTCCATCCCCATCCTTGCTGCTTCCGCTATCCTTTTTTCTATCTGACTGACATGGCGGACTTCGCCTGTGAGTCCTATCTCACCTGCCAGTACTATCCCCTGTCTGAGGGGCTTGTTCCTGAAGCTTGAGACGATGCTTGCTGCTATGGCAAGATCCAGGGCGGAATCCCATATCCTCATGCCTCCCCCGATATTTACGTATATGTCCTGATTATAAAGCTTTAATCCTATCCTTTTTTCCAGTACAGCCACGATAAGATTGACCCTGTTGTAGTCGACTCCTGATGTCATGCGTCTTGGCGTACCAAAGGAGCTCTCACTCACCAGTGCCTCTACCTCAAGAAGTACAGGTCTTGTACCTTCCACTGCACAATATATACATGAACCGGGCATGTCCCTCTGCCTTGTGGAAAGAAGTATCTGGGACGGATTGGTGACCTCCTCCATGCCTGTGGCCTTCATGTCAAATACGCCTATCTCGTTAGTGGATCCGAATCTGTTTTTAACAGCCCGCAGTATACGGAAGGCACTCTGGTTCTCCCCTTCAAAATACAGTACCGTATCCACCAGATGTTCCAATATCCTTGGCCCGGCAATATTTCCCTCTTTTGTCACATGCCCGATGATTATGACTGCAACTTCAGAGCTTTTTGCATATCTTGCAAGTCTTGCAGCACACTCCCTTACCTGGCTTACACTTCCTGCTGCGGATTCGATATCACTGTCAAATATCGTCTGGATAGAATCCACTATCATGACTTTTGGTCTAACTGTTTCAGCTGCAGAAAGTATATCTTCCAGCTGATTCTCAGCCATGAATCTCAGATCCGACGTCAGTCCAAGACGTTCAAACCTCATTGCGACCTGCTCAGCAGATTCCTCTCCTGATATATAAAGAACATCTTCTTCCTTGGCTATGTTGTCTGCCATCTGCAGGAACAGTGTTGACTTTCCAATACCAGGCTCGCCTCCGGCAAGCACTACGCTGCCTGGAACTATGCCTCCCCCAAGAACGCGGTTCAGTTCCTCTATCTTCGTATCTATCCGGTAAGTACTGCTGTTCCTGATCTCCTTTAGAGGAAGTATCCTTCCTTCGTCGATCTTCCTGACTACAGTTTTTCCGGACCTTGACTTGCTTATCTTTGGTGTTTCGACCTCTTCGAGGGTATTCCACTGCTTGCAGGATGGGCACTGTCCCATCCACTTTGCGCTTTCATATCCGCATTCCCTGCATACAAATAAAGTTCTTTCCCTCGGCATACTCATTCCCACCTGAAATCCATGTATTTTATAGCATCAACATCAAGATAGCTGGTAACATCATACCACAGTACGATATTCCCATTTACCATCTGAAGAAGTCCCTTCGATATATCCTTGCTGAGCTTGTAACGCCTGCCCGTCTGGAAAACATATGCATAGATCACATCATCCTTTGTGTATGCCACAAAGCCCTCACCGACCTGCATATTCGTGACATCGCTTTCCAGAAGATATGGTGTCTCTCCGTTCTCACTTATGTAGAGATCGTCCGGTACTCCGGAAGCAGAAGACAGGAAAACTATCCTTCCACTGTTTTTCTGCGGAGCATAGGCATATCTTTCCCAGTCATAGCTTGTCTCGGTACCTGTGGACAGATCTATCTCTGTTATATGGCTCTTGAGTACATCATCTTCATAATACAGGACTGAATACATTATGCTATTGCCATCAGCGCTGACTCCGCCGTTGAGCCCCACTGTGCCTTCAAACACCTTTGCACATACGCTCTCCCCTGTATCCATGTCATATATATACAGTCTGTCCGTAGATGTACCTGCCTGCTGCATGAATACCAACTTGTTTCCGACGAGGACCAGTTTCGGCATTGCGTATGCATAATCCTTCACACTCTTCTGCTCTCCTGTACTGCGGTCCACCACACAGATCCTTCCTCCTCCGGTCTCACTGGAATCAAGAAAGGCAATATAGTCAGAATTCATCACGAGCCCGTTTATATTGTTGTACTTTACACTGACGGTGTATTCCTTTTCGGAAGCTTTGTCTATGGTATATATGATAAGTCTTTTAAATCCGCCTTTTCCGTTGCGTCTGGAAGAATAGATGATCTCATTTTCAAATGCATAAGGATAATTGATGGAATTGCTCCTTATCCGTGCTTCATTCTGTCTTTCGCTTATATCAGTGGTCTCAGCAGTAACAGCAGTAGAATCGATATCTATTATCGATATCACGTCAAGAGGTTTCTCTTCTTTTCTGCCACGACCGGAAAAGAAGAGAAAATACACAAGGGCAAAAATCACAGCCGCTGCCACGGCTGCGATAAGCACTATCTTCCATGTATTGTTTTTTCTTCTTTTAAGTCTGATACTGTAACTCTTCTTCACTTTTCAGATCATCCTCATGAGGCATGTTGCAGAAGCTCCTATGGCTTCTCCCTTTCCGATGGCTCCGGTGCCTTCCATTGTCTTTGCTTTCAGATTTATTGTCTTTTTATCGATCTCAAGGATATCAGCTATCCTGTCGACTATCCTTTCCCTGTAGTCTCTCATTTTTGGCTTTTCAAGGAAAAGCGTCATGTCCAGATTTATTATCCTGTATCCTTTCTTGTATACCTCGTCTTTTACCTGTGACAGGAGCAGTGCACTGTCTGCATCCCTGTACTTTTCATCAGTATCCGGAAAATGTCCTCCTATGTCTCCCAGTCCTGCCGCCCCAAGTATTGCATCAGTTATGGCATGCAGGAGCACATCCGCATCAGAATGGCCCAGAAGTCCCTTTTCAAAAGGTATCTCTATACCGCCAATAACAAGACGGCGCCCTTCCTTCAGCAGGTGCAGATCATATCCCTGCCCTACCCGGATCCTGTTCAGTAAGTCTATATCACTACATTCCAGCTCGTCAAAATCCTTCTTGAATGTCAGTTTCTTGTTGTTTTCCTGGGAAACGACCATCCTTACAGGTATCCCCAGTCTCTCCAACAGAGAGGCATCATCAGTTCCGGTATATCCGTCCTTACGTGCCTGTTCATGAGCTTTGAGGATGTCCTTTACGATAAAGCTCTGAGGAGTCTCCGTAAGGCATATCTCATCCCGGTTAAGCGTTTCTATGAAATGTCCGCTCTCGTTTACCCTTTTGACTGTGTCTGTACTTATATGGCCTGCTACTCCGTTTCCATATTCCAGTGTAGTGTCTATGCAGTCATTTATGAGATTCTCACTGACAAATGACCTTGCACCATCATGGATAAGGACGACTGCTTCCATGTCATCTATAACTTTCAGAGCGTTGTAGACTGATTCCTGTCTGGTTGGACCTCCGATAACTATCATAGGGTCAGGATAATACATCTTTGCTATGGAAGTGATCTCTTCCTTTTCATCCTCCTTGCATGTGACGATGACTCTGTCTATCCTGTCGACTCTGCGGAATCTTGACAATGTCATGTCAAGAGGGGTCTCTCCTTTGACTTCCTTGAGCATCTTATTCATACCCTGTCTGGCTCTCACACCACTTCCGGCTGCCAGTATTACTGCATAAATAGTCCTTTTCATCAGCTGTTCTGTGACTTTTCGGTGGATTCCAGCACTTCGTACAGAAGATCCGCCTCTTCCTTTCTGACTGTTTCCTTGAGCTCCCTGACTCTTACTCTTAAAAGGCTCTCTCCGAATTCTATGGTTATGATGTCACCGGCCTTGAGCTTGTAGCCCGGCTTTACAACTCTATCATTCACAGAAATCCTTCCGGAATCTGCTGCCTGCTGGGCAACAGTCCTCCTTTTGATTATCCTTGATACTTTTAAGAATTTATCCAGTCGCATATAGTCTTTCCTCAGGTCATCTGCAGGATATACGGAAGCAGTTCCATATATCTACATAAGTATTCATTATAAGTATAAACAATCTTCCTGTCTTCAAATGTGAAAATAGAATGAATTATTGAAAATTTCAGCAAAAAACGGCAAAAGAAAAAGTCCTGCGATAACCTCAGGACCTTCCTTTTATAGATTCTTTTTAATGATTACTTAACAGCATCCTTGAAAGCCTGTCCAGCCTTGAATGCAGGAACTGTTGTAGCAGCGATCTCGATTGTCTTCTTTGTTAAAGGATTGATTCCGTTTCTTGCTGCTCTTTCTCTAGCTTCGAATGTTCCGAATCCAACGATCTGAACCTTCTCACCCTTTGCAAGCTCTGCTATAACTGTTTCAGTAAAAGCTGCTAAAGCCTTGTCAGCATCCTTCTTTGAGATCTCTGCCTTTGCAGCGATAGCTGCAACTAATTCTGTTTTATTCATTTGAATATCCTCCTAGGAAATTTAAAGGCGTTTTAGACACGCCGAAGATGATTATAACGGAGAATTTTGCCTTTTACAAGCATTTTTAAGGGTTTTCTGCCTTTTTTAGGACAAAACATACGGTATGTCACCTTATCTGTACTGTTCTATCATCTTCTCTGTTTCTTTTTCCAGCGCCATCTCTGCATTGATATCGTTTGCATATGCCAGTTCCGTCACAAGCGACAGAAGACTTCCAAGTCTATCTTCATCGGCTCCTGACCGTTCTATCTCATCAGCCTTTTTCCTGAGATCTCCCAGGATATCTTCTGTTGCTTTCCTTCTGGATTCCAGGTGATCAAGCTTCCTTACTATTTTCTGATGTTTCAGGAGCGCTCCCATGCCGGCTGGGATATCCATAAGGGATTCTAGCGTTGATATCTGCTTCTTTTCCTTCTTTTTTATCTCTTCCCAGTCTTCCCTCATAGAGGGATCCCTGAATACATGCGGATGACGCTTTATCATTTTTTCACATATTGCCGTGCTGACATCAAGAAAATCAAAGCTGCTGTGCTTTTCTGACAGTTTTGAATGGAATACCAGCTGATACAGCACATCGCCAAGTTCATCGCAGAGCATTGCATCGTCCTTTTTATTTATGGCTTCTATTACCTCGTACGTTTCTTCCAGGAGGTACTGTCTTAGACTTTCATGATCCTGTGCCCTATCCCATTCACATCCGTTTTTCCCAAGAAGACGGTCCATTATGTAGAGAAGATCTTCCACAGTATATCCATCTCTTTCGGATAATATATCTCCCGGAACATAGAGAGAACACGAATAATCCCATTTGCTGAAGTCATACAGTCCTTCCAGGGTCATCTTATTTACAGCATCATCATGCATGAGTATGACCTCCTTGCCCGGTGAAAAATATCGCTGTAGCTTTTCTATCACACCATATGCAGAATACAGGGAATCTATCTCTGTGATCACAAGATCTGAACGACCATCATACATAAGGTCTTCTATACTGCTAGCTGTAAGAAAATGGTAGTTGTCAGACCCGGATGACAGGACTGCCATGTCAATGACTTCTTCCGCCGGGCCAAGCCCTGATACTATTTCTAGCTCACATCCCGAAAGTGCCCTGACAAACTCACTTGTATGGATACTTCCAAGGACGCAGAAAAGGACATCCTCCTTCATACCTGCAAGATAGTCAGACACTTTTTCCATCAGATCATCAAAATCCTCTGCCTCATCATAAAAATGATCCAGCGACGTAAATCGGATATTCCTTCTCTTCATTTCTTCAGCAAAAGGTATCTTTGCCGTCTGAAGCACGATATTTTTGCTGTTGCTTATAAGCTCATATCCCTCCAGTGTCAGCTTTTCAAACTTTCCTGTTCCTATACCGAGTATCTTTATCATCATTCTTCTCCTACAAAAAAGCCCGGAAGGTCTTCCCCTCCGGGTTCAGGTTCTCCAAAACTTAAGCATTACAGGTCACAACATTGTCCCGGCTTACTTTTATCAGATCCGCGAGACGTATATTATCCACGGTATCATTAATGCTCTCATCTATCTTCTGCCACACGTATTTTATGGTACAGTGTGCTTCATTTTCACATCTTTCCCCAATACCGTCTATGGCTGAACACTGAACGGGGCTCAATCCGCCCTCCAATGCCCGTAATATCTCTCCAACATTTATATCAGCAGGATCTCTTGAAAGTGTATATCCTCCCTGAGCTCCCCTGACAGAAGTAATAAGTCCGGCCTTCTTTAGTTTCGACATGAGCTGCTCAAGATAATTCTCTGAAAGATTCTGTCTTTCCGCAATACTGCTGATGGATACAGGTCCTATGTTCTGATTCTCAGCGACATCAAGTATCGCCCTTAATCCGTAAGTACCTTTGGTTGACAATTTCATATTAAATCTCCAGTCCAATCCCCACCCTTTTACTCGGTTTTATCATATCTTCTAAACTTTTCCTTGTCAATGTAAAAACTCTGCCCTTTTTCCGACACAGGGTGAACTTTTTGGACAAATCTGAATATTTGATAAAATTACATATTGACAATCATAAAAAGCGATTGTTAGAATATGCCTAATCTTATCAAAGGCTATGAAGGAATTATGCCTTTGCTGTGGAAAGACAGAGAACCATTGGCAGGTGGAAAATGGTCAGGCAGCAAAGTCCAGTCTCATTCCCAAGCCGGATCTCCCAAAACTGATTAAGAGATCACGGATGCTCCCGTTATCATGGGCAGGGATTTGTTTGAATCCCATGAGTGGCAGTTTAACTGCAAACAGAGTGGTACCACGGTGAAATATCGTCTCTGAAGCCTTTCAGGCTTCAGAGATTTTTTATTTTGGACATAAAAAGGAGAGCGAACAGTGAAAGCTATTACATTTACAGACATAACCCTCAGAGAAGAAAGTCAGAGGATAGACAATGCCCTGAGTTTCAAGGAAAAGATCGAGATCGCCAAGTATCTGGACAGGCTCAATGTGGACTGCATAGAACTTGCTCCATTAAAGGACATAAATACTGACACATTGCTTGTAAAGACTGTCTCATCAGTCGTTGAAAACAGTATAATCTCTCTGCCTGTAAGTCTTAATGAGTCTTCTGTCGAACAGTCTTTCAATGCCATTAAGAATGCAAGATCACCAAGGCTCGTGATAAACGTACCTGTTTCTCCCATACAGATGGCATATACATGCCAGAAAAAACCACCTCAGGTCCTGGACATGATCCGTGATCTGGTAAAGAAGGCAAAAAGCCTCTGCAGTGACGTTGAGTTCTCGGCTGACGATGCTTCAAGAAGTGAAAATGATTTCCTTTACGAAGCCATAAGGACAGCCATTTCTGCAGGTGCAACGATGATCAACATCTCCGACACGGCTGGGATCATGATCCCAAGTGAATTCAAGGCCTTTGTCAATTCACTTTTTGAGAACGTCCCTGAGCTCAAGGGTGTTTCACTGTCTGTACAGTGTTCAAACAGTCTTGGTGTCGCTGCTGCCACCAGCATAGAGGTGCTTAAATTCGGAGTAAGCAATATAAAGGTAATAAACAGCTCTGATTCTTATACGGACCTGTACACTATAGGAAACATAATAAGCAACAGAGGTGATGCTCTTGGATACTGCTGCAACCTTCAGTTTACTGAGATGCAGAGGACCGTTTCAAAGATAAAGAGGATAACAGATATAAATGAGCATTCCAATACTCCTTACGATACCGGTACAAACGAGATCGGCGTACACATCGCCCTTGAAAAGACAGCGTCATTTGAAGATGTCATAAGAGCTGTAAGATCTCTGGGATATGATTTCAGTGACGAGGAAAACAATCTCATATATGATGCATTCCTCAATGAGGCTTCGAAAAAGACCATTGGTGCTAAGGAACTTGATGCCATAATCTCCAGCAGTGCCCTTCAGGTGCCGTCAACATATGTGCTCAAGAATTATTCCGTGAATACCGGAAATATCATGAATGCATCTGCCAATATACAGCTTGAAAAGAATGGTGAGATCCTTCAGGGCGTTTCCTTTGGTGATGGCCCAATAGACTCTGCTTTCCTTGCTATAGAGCAGATAATAGGACAGCATTATGAGCTTGACGAGTTCCAGATACAGGCTGTTACCGAAGGACGTGAAGCCCTGGGTTCGACTATCGTAAGGCTTCGTTCAAACGGAAAGCTTTATCCCGGCAATGGTATCTCCACCGATATCATAGGTGCAAGCATAAAGGCATATCTGAGTGCACTCAATAAGATCGCATATGAGGAGGAAAATAACTGATGAAACTTTCTTTTTCCACCAAAGGCTGGAACGGTTACAGTTTTCAGGAGTTCTGTGACATGGCTCAGAACATAGGTTTCGATGGATTCGAGATCTATGACATTAATAATGATAATTTTTCTGACAGATACAGTCCTGTAAATAAGGCTATGTCTTCTACCATAAGACATGATCTCTTCGAGAAAGGACTCCAGATATCCTGTGTGGATTCAGTTGAAGACCTTGGAGGAGATGACCACTCAAAAGTTATTGAAGAGATAAAGGAATGCATAAATATCGCTTCAGGCCTTAACGTTCCCTATGTCCGCACTAGAGCCGCAGATAACGGTCAGGCAGGAGATGTAGATAATGTGATCTCTGTAATAGAAGAGATCCTTCCATATGCAAAGGCAAAAGGGATAATAGTGCTCATTGAGACAGCAGGCATATTTGCTGATACCGAAAAGCTCAGAAATGTCCTCAACCATTTTGCCGATGATAATCTGGGAGCTCTCTGGGATCTGAATCATCCATACAGGAGAGCAGGTGAAAGCCCTGAGCAGACCATACAGAACCTTGGTGCCTATACAAAGCATGTTCATATCAGAGATTCTGTCATCGATGAGAATGGAAAGATCAAATATACCCTTATTGGCGAAGGTACCCTTCCCATGAAGGAGATGCTGAATGCTCTTCGTTCCATCAACTATGAAGGATTCATCTCCCTTGAGTGGGACCCTTCATGGCTTTCAGAGATCAGTGACATGGAGGTCATATTTGCTCATTTCATAAGTATCATGGAGAAGACACTTTCCGAATCAAAGCCCAAGGACTATCTCTATTACAATAGGAGAGGGACCGGAAGATTCGTATGGAAAAAAGACATACTTGTGGAAGCCACTTTTTCAGACGTCCTTGACAGGATGGTAGAAGAATTCCCTGATCAGCTTGCTTTTAAATACACCACCATGAACTATACAAGGTCTTACAGGGAGTTCAGGGATGATGTAAATACATTTGCCAGATCCCTTGTTGCTCTCGGAGTTAAAAAGGGTGATCATGTGGCTGTGTGGGCAACAAATATACCTCAATGGTACATCGCATTCTGGGCAGCAACAAAGATAGGTGCTGTACTTGTTACCGTCAACACTGCATACAAGATTGCTGAGGCAGAATATCTGCTGAGACAGTCAGATACCCATACACTGGTGATGATAGATGGTTTCAGGGATTCAAATTATGCGGAGATAATCAACGAGCTCTGTCCTGAGCTTGAATCATTGAAGACCGGTTCTCCCCTTCATTCAAGAAGGCTTCCGTTCCTCAGAAACGTCATAACTGTTGGATTCAAGCAGAAGGGATGCCTTACATGGGAAGAAGCCATAGCCTTTTCTCATAAGGTATCTGTTGACCAGATAAATAAAATGGCTGCTCAGGTATCCGTACACGATGTTGCAAACATGCAGTATACCTCAGGAACTACAGGCTTCCCCAAGGGAGTCATGCTGACACACTACAATATAGTAAATAACGGAAAATGCATAGGAGACAGGATGGATCTGTCGACAGCAGACAGAATGATGATACAGGTACCTATGTTCCATTGTTTCGGCATGGTACTTGCAATGACTGCTACGATGACGCATGGCGGAACACTTCTGCCTCTTCCTTACTTTTCACCAAAACCATCCCTTGCATGTATAAACAATGAAAGGATAACTGCTTTTCATGGTGTGCCAACAATGTTCATAGCGATGCTGCAGCATCCAGACTTTCCAAATACTGACTTCTCATATATGAGAACAGGAATAATGGCCGGAAGTCCATGTCCTATAGCAGTCATGGAAGATGTCGTGAACAAGATGAATATGAAAGAGATCACCATAGTATATGGACAGACAGAGGCTTCTCCTGGATGTACCATGAGCAGTACTGATGATCCGCTTGAAGTAAGGGTTGCAACAGTCGGCAGGGCTATGCCTGAGATAGAATGCAAGATCGTGGATCCTGACACCAACGAGGAGCTTCCTGTCGGTGAGATCGGTGAATTTGTTGCCAGGGGCTACAACATCATGAAGGGCTATTACAAGATGCCAAAGGCTACAGAAGCAGCCATCGATAAGGAAGGCTGGCTCCATACAGGAGACCTGGCATGCAAGACTCCTGAAGGAAACTACAGGATAACCGGCAGACTCAAGGATATGATCATACGTGGTGGCGAGAATATCTATCCTAAGGAGATAGAAGAATTCATATATACCCACCCAAAAGTCCAGGATGTCCAGGTCATAGGTGTTCCTGACGAAAGATATGGTGAAGAGATCATGGCCTGCATAATCCTCAAGGAGAACGAGACCATGACAGAAGAAGAAATGAAGGACTACATCAACAAGAACATGGCAAGACACAAAGTTCCAAGATACATCGACTTTGTTAAGGAATTCCCTATGAATGTTGCCGGAAAGATACTTAAATATCAGATGAGAGAAGATGCCATAAAGAAGCTGGGACTCCAGAAGGCCGCATCTATCGAAACTGCATGAACGTTTTACACATAACATAGGTCCCGACGGATCCTGTTATGCTATAATAAAAAAAATTTATGAAAAAGAGGATTTGAAAATGGCTAAAGATTTGGATTGGTCAAACCTTGGATTTGGCTATGTGAAAACTGATTACAGATATGTCTCATACTATAAGGATGGAGCATGGGATAACGGACAGCTCATCACCGATGACACTATAACTCTTTCTGAATGTGCGTGTGTATTCCAGTATGCACAGACATGTTTTGAAGGACTTAAAGCATATACCACTATTGATGGAAGGATCGTTACCTTCAGGCCTGATCTGAACGGAGAGAGAATGGAAAACAGTGCAAGAAGACTTTCTATGCCTGTATTCCCAAAGGAACGCTTTGTAGAAGGAATCACAGAAGTCGTTAAGGCCAACAAGGACTTTGTGCCTCCGTATGGTTCAGGAGCTTCCCTTTATATACGTCCTTTCATGATGGGTACCAATGCGGTAATAGGCGTTAAACCTGCAACGGAATATCAGTGGAGAGTATTCACTACACCTGTAGGTCCATACTTCAAGGGTGGCGCAAAGCCTATTACTATCAGAGTTTCTGATTTCGACAGAGCTGCTCCAAAAGGAACAGGCCACGTAAAAGCTGGTCTTAACTATGCTATGAGCTTGTATGCTATAACTGATGCTCACCAACAGGGATTTGATGAGAATATGTATCTTGATGCTGCAACAAGAACACATGTCGAAGAAACCGGTGGTGCAAACTTTATTTTCATAACAAAGGATGGCACACTTGTAACTCCTAAATCAGAGACTATACTCCCTTCAATAACAAGAAGGTCTCTCCTGTATGTTGCAGAGCATTATCTTAACATGAAAGTGGAAGAAAGACCTGTCCCATTTGAAGAGGTTGCTGATTTTGCCGAGGCAGGTCTATGCGGAACAGCTGCTGTCATCTCTCCAGTTGGCAAGATAAACGATCACGGTAGGGAGATTTGTATCCCAAGCGGAATGGATAAGATGGGACCAGTTCTCCAGGAACTCTACGATACACTTACTGGTATACAGATGGGTAGGATCGACGCTCCAGAAGGTTGGATACACGAGATTAAATAAAACAAACTAAAAAGATGGATGTCTTCATTTCTGTAGGCATCCATCTTTTTTATATAATGAAATAGTTTTTCATCTACATTCAATATTATGTCAATTGAAAAGTGCGTCCTTATTTTCGACTATGACAGCATTACGCTTCCAGTTCTCATAGATCTCTTCATAATACTCATTAGCTTTAGTCTTTATAAGAACTTCTCTTATCTTATCATGTACTTCCTCAAGCGGAACGTCACGTGCTTCAGTCTTTTCCATGAGTTTAATGATGAAGAATCCAAAATCAGATTCAATTGGTTCGGATATGTCACCCTCGTTCTTAAGAGCAATTGCTCCATTTACGAAATCTTCATCATATCCTCTGATACCCTCATACACACGATATCCCGTTTCAGCATACTGTCCACCGGGCTCCATGCCAGGATCTTCTCCATACTGAGCAAGAAGATCTTCATAAGAATCACCGCGCTGTAGTCTGTTCATGACCTCAGTTGCTTTGCTTCTTATCTTATCGAGTTCTTCATTCCTGAGTTTATCAGCCTCTTCTTCTTTTCCATCATTTCTGAGATTAGTGATCTCTGTTCTCTTCTCCTCCGGAATAGCTATAAGGAGGTTCTTTACATAATAGAAACCTTCAGGTACATAAAGATTTACTGACTCGGCAGCATACTGATCATAATAGGATTTATTATCTATAATATAGTTTCTCTGAATGCTCTGATATGTATCATAATAGTTCTGGATGGCCTTTTCTGTAGGTTCATAACCTGAAGATATATTGCTTCTTACAGTTTCAACCGTACGTTCATAGATCCTGGTCTTCTCATATTCACCAGTCGTGATACCCCTATATTTTTTTCTGTCCTCTATACGCTGTGCAAGAGCAAACTCCTTATCCATTCCCGGATCTTTTTCAGCCATTCCATCAACGATTGTCTGTGCACCGGCCTCAATAGCAGCTACTACACCTTCCACATCTTCCTGAATGAGTTTCTTCATCTCATCAGTGACCTCAACGTCTGTATACTCTCCGGCGTACTGTCTGATGATCTCATATTCAACGATTATATTGTAACAATCCTCCAGAAGAGTATTCCTGTTGGTAATATAGGCATCTGTCATTTCATTTTCATCCGTAAGATCATAATAATAACGATATGAATGATATGCTGCAAGAACATCCCTCTTCTTGATCTCTACCCCATTCACAGTCGCAACGACCTGATCGAGATCCTTTTCTTCATCCTTGACCACCATTTTGCATGATGTGAGCATTGTTACCATGGTCATCAGTACTAATACTGTGATCAACAAACGTTTTACTGTTTTCATAAAGATTTCCTCCGTTCGAAATCCGAAATCAATATATTAACTCTGATAATTATCTGTTTTCTGCTTCTGACAAGCAAAATTTATTATACTTAATCTCTTTAATTAAAGCAATGTCTTAAGGCCCCCATAAACTGTAACAATTCTGTATACGAAGTACCTTTTCTGTGACCATATACTATAAATACATCGTCACCTTTCCTTAACTCTGCTTTTCCCTTGGTAGACTGTATAAGATCTGCCAGCCGCTTTACATTCATATCTATGTTCTCAGCAAACTTTATCTGTATCGTGTCGCGCTTTCTTGCAACTGAAACTATCTTTGCTCTTTCGGCTGCAGACTTTATAAGTGATACCAGTATGAGATTCTTGACTTCTGAAGGTGGTTCCCCGAATCTATCTGTAAATTCATCCTGAAGTTCTTTTGCTCTCTTGATGGTATTGGCTCCAAGGACTTTCCTGTACATATCGAGCTTGATACCTTCATCCTCTATATAAGACCCAGGAATATAGGCATCCTCCCCTATCTCCACAGATGTTTCAGGTTTCTCTTCGATGGGATTCCCCACAGAATTCGAGATCTCTTCCTTTATCATCTTAAAGTACAGGTTGTATCCTACATCAGCCATATGTCCACTCTGCTCAGCACCGAGTATGTTCCCTGCCCCTCTTATCTGAAGATCACGCATGGCTATCTTGAGCCCACTCCCGAGCTGTGTGAACTCCCTTATTGCTTCAAGGCGCTTAACAGCAGTCTCTGACAGATTCTTCTCTGCTTCATGAGTAAAATAGGCATATCCTGTAACATGGCCTCTCCCGATCCTGCCCCTGAGCTGATAGAGCTGTGACAGGCCGAACTTATCTGCTTCATATATTATTATGGTGTTCACAGACGGTATGTCTATTCCTGACTCTATTATCGTTGTACAGAGAAGAACATCATACTCATGCTCATAGAAGGCATTCATCACGGCTTCTGATTCCATTTCTGTCATCTGGCCATGAGCTATCGTGACCCTTGCTTCCGGAACCTCCCTGTTGAGATCAGTAAGCAATCGGTCCATCTCTGATATCTTTCTGCATACGAAATAGACCTGTCCTCCTCTTCTCATCTCCTTAAGTATGGCATCCCGAATGACGCTCCAGTCAAATGGTACCACATAAGCCTGTGTCTCCTTCCTGACTTCAGGAGGAGTATCGATAGTGCTTATATCCCTGATCCCTGTGAGGGCCATCTCAAGTGTCCTCGGTATAGGTGTGGCTGTAAGTGTCAGCACATCAACTGTCCTTTTATAATCTTTTATCCTTTCTTTATGAGAAACTCCAAACCTGTGCTCTTCATCTATCACAAGAAGTCCTAGATCCTTGAACTGTACACTCTTGCTAAGGAGCTTGTGTGTTCCTATAACGATATCTGTCTGTCCTGTCCTTAGTCTTTCCAGTACTTCTTTTGGTTTTTTTGTATATCTGGAAAGAAGCTCTATCCTTACAGGAAACCCCATGAATCTTTCCACAAAATTTTTGTAATGCTGCCTTGCAAGGAGTGTTGTCGGAACAAGTACTGCCACCTGCTTGGAATCCATGACTGCCTTGAAACATGCTCTCATGGCAACTTCTGTCTTGCCATATCCGACATCTCCAAGAAGAAGCCTGTCCATTATCTTTGAACTCTCCATGTCCTTTTTTATCTCATGGATACTGTCTTCCTGCCCGGGTGTCTCATCATATGCAAAGTTGTCCTCAAACTGCCTTTGCCATACTGTATCCTCAGAAAATTCATAACCCTTTTTCTGACTTCTTTCTCTGTATATGCTGACTATATCTTCCGTAAGAGCCTTGACATTCGCTCTTGCCTTTTTCTTTGCATTATCCCATTCTCTGCTGCCAAGCTTGGAAAGCATGACATTCTCATCATCAGGACCTATATACTTGTCTACCCTGTCTATCTGTGAGGTAGGAACGAACAGCTTTCCTCCGTCCCTGTATTCGATCTCAAGATATTCTCCGCTTGCTCCATCACTTACCAGGGTCCTTAACCCTATGAATCGCCCTTTTCCATGGATTATGTGGACGACTATATCCCCGTAATGAAGGTCCGCAAGAAAATCCACGTTCTGTGCCTTGCTGCGTTTACGGATATTTCTTCTTCTCCTGGTCCCAAGGATATCTTCTTCGGAATAACATACTATTTTTTCATCAGGAAGCTCAAACCCTTCAAGTATCGTCTGGGGAAGTATATATATCCCGGCACTATCTCCGATAGAACCTATAACATAAGGGACTTCCCTTTCATCAAAGATGGTCTTTACACCCTGGGTCTTTTCTCCGGCACATATTACGACTACATAGCCCTTCTGTACTCTCTCAAGTACTGATGTCATGAACATGTCTATACTTCCGCCAAAGGATACAAGCGCCCTTGATCCGACATTTATCTCTTTAGTACTGCCGAGGAGCTTTGTCTGTTCCAGATCTTCAATATTTATAAGACACTGCCTGTTATTTCCTGCAAAGTCCTCGATATCATATTCAAATCCGTTTTCTGCTCCGAAGGCACCCTGTTCCAGAAGTATCTCTGCAAACATCTTTTCCCTGTTTTCGCATCTGTCCTTCTGCTCCATCACTATAGAACCAAGATCTTCAAAGATCACTACAGGAGCCTTCATGTATCCGAGTATGCTCTCTGTTTCAGGAAGCAGTCCCATGTAAGCTTCCATGTTTGAGAAGCTCCCCTCTGAATCCAGGGAAAGGAGATACTCTTCCTTTATACCCTGAAGTTTTTCAGAATCGTTTTCAGAAAGATAGCTGCTGACTGCTTTTTTTTCATCGGCATCAAGGACCAGTTCATGTGAGGGAATGATCTCCACGGTTTTAAGCTCATCCCCTGCGGAACGCTGGGTATCAGAATCAAAGAATTTTATGGTCTCGATCTCATCGTCAAAGAAGTTTATCCTGAGAGGATCATCATAATTAGGCGTATATACCTCAACTATCTCACCTCTGCCTGAGAACTGTCCTGTCCTCTCTATCATGGCTACATGCTCATATCCCATTTCCGTAAAAAGTGTCATAAGACCATCCGGAGAGATGATCTGCCCTTTTCTTATCTTAACGGACTGTGAATAGACCTTAGAGCTTTTTCTCATTTTGAAAAGGAGTGTTTTTGCAGAACAGAATACTACTCCTCCTTCATTGTGTATCCTGAATATGGACCTGATCCTCTTATGTCTTACTTCATGATCTGATGCTTCCACAGGTCTGAGCTCGGGTTTTGG
>CACZNR010000102.1 GCA_902782475.1 uncultured Eubacteriales bacterium | reverse complement strand
CTGTCACATCTGAAGATCTGATAGAGTTCATCATAGTTCTCCTTGGAGATCATGCTACTGTTATATACATATACTTCGCCATTTTCCGTATCTTCTATCTTTGAAAGCGTATTCAGAGAAAGACTTCCATTGGTATAAACGATCTCGATGTTCCTCTTTGTTACAGTCTCATCCCCGTTTATGATCTCCATGAACAGGTTGTTCCTTCCGGACTTATGGTAAATGTGATATTCCGTTCCTCCGCCAGCTGCAACATCAAAAGACATATCAAGTACTGATACTGCCTGCCCGTCCTTATATGTGAATACCCTGAGGACTGATTCGAACTCAGAGATACCTTCCGCAAAGATCAGTTCCGGTATGTCATTTCCAAGAATGTTCTCGATGAGTATCGGTCTGGAACCGATGGAATAAAACTCCTCGTCCATGAACTGCCATCTGTAAAGCTCAATACTTGAAGCATGATCTCTCAGCACCTGCTGGAAAGCATTAGCTGCAGCAATGTGTTCCTCTGAAGGTGCCTTTCCATAGATGTCCTCCTCTGTAACAACATAGCTTACTTCAACCAATTCAGAGGATTCAGGCACTACAGATGATACCTCAGATATATGTGAAGATACAGGCTCGCTGCTCTCTTCGACAGGCTCCATGCTCTTTGGTACGACTGAAGACTCAGTTTCAGTTACCGAACTTGATACGGGTTTTTCTTCTTTCTTCTTACAGGATGTGAACAGAAAAAAGAGTGCCAGTAACAAGGATATATATTTATAGATATTTTTCATTTACAGTTCCCCACATTTTTATTAAAGTAATTTTATCATATATACTCTATTGGCAATGCCAAAAGGTCTTCCCTTAAATATGTCTTTTTATCTATCAGACACAATATGATCCCCATTCCTCGTTTTTTTTCAGGAACCCTGTCGAGCAACTGATTTGTCGCAGCCATGGAAGCTTTGGGATTCCCGCTCATCTTTATCTCAATAGGATAAAGCACTCCATCTTCCTGTATGATCAGATCTATTTCATTGTCTCCAGAAGCTCTCCTGTCTTTCCCTCTGTAATAGAAGATATTGAACCTATAGTCCTTTCCTTCATTGCTGTATGATTTAAGTATCTCAGATACAACAAAAGTCTCGAAAATATTGCCTGCAACAGCAGAGTTTTTCAGTGCATCTGCCGTAAGCCATCGTGTAAGATAACAAGCAAGTCCCGTGTCCCGGAAATATACTTTTGGTGTCTTGATGGTCCTGGTAAGAGCACTGGAGCTGAACGGCTGTAAAACAAATATTATGCCAGTACGTTCAAGGATAGATATCCAGTTTTTCACCGTTGGTTCGCTGACTCCGATCTCTCCTGCTATATTTGCATAGTTAAGAAGTTCTCCTGTCCGTGCAGCCACAGCAGTCAAAAATTTCATAAATGTAAGACTGTCTGTTGTTATCAGTTCGTTTATGTCTCTTTCGAGATATGTTGCCACATAGGACGAATAGAAATCCTGCCACTCTCTGTCAATATCATATAACTCAGGATATGATCCTTTATGGATAATCTCCCATATATCCTCATAGTGAACCAATTCCTTCTCTCTTTCAGAGATATAATCCCCAGTAGGCAAAAAATGACGGTTGAATGATATATTGAATATCTCTCTTAAGGAAAGCCCTCCAAGTTCCATTATAGAAACTCTTCCAGCCAAACTTTCACTTACACCCTTCATAAGGTCCAATTTTTGTGAACCAGACAGAATGAACTGACCCCTTTGTTCAGATCCGTCAACTATCAGCTTAATCTCTTCAAAGATACTGCTTTCCTTCTGCACCTCATCAATGAATAAAGGCCTTGGATTATTCATAAAGAATAACTTTGGCTCTTCCTTTGCCTGGATTCTTGTCAGTCTGTCATCAAAATTACTTCTGTTATACTCAGGAAATGTATGTTTAATAAGAGTAGATTTTCCAACCTGCCTCGCTCCAGTCAGTAATAGACATCTACTTGTGGATAATCTCCTTTTCAAGATACCTGTAATTGCTCTTTCTATATATGCCACGTTTTCAAAACCTCGACTAATCTAAAGTTCAATTTTATTTTAGTCGTTATTTTGGCTTTTGTAAACAAATTTCGACTAATCTAAAACACGATTTTGTATTAGTCGCGATTCCCGACAAATACCAACCCAGCCATAATCGTGATAATAAAAACCTTATTTGACATTTTTTCCTGCAACTTATCTTTTCTTCTGTATCTTACTATGTGCCTTTATATATATGAACGAAATAAGCACGATCAATACACAGATCACAGCAAAAATAAGTATTCCTACACCAAGGCCCCAGTGAGTAAAGGAATAAAAATCATTTGCATCCGGATAGGTTCCGGGCCCATTGATCATGACATTTGCAAGATAGATGGCCCCTTGACATCCTCCCACGATTAAAGTCATGGGATTCCTAAGAAAT
>CACZNR010000101.1 GCA_902782475.1 uncultured Eubacteriales bacterium | reverse complement strand
TACAAGCCCACTCACTTTAGTGGGTGGGTAGTTGACTACGAAAAATCCCCCTATAAAGTTTGCATCTTTTTGATGCCTTTTGGTTTTTACTGCAGTTAAATGCGCATTCCTGCAGCTTTGGAAACGTTCCCGAAAGCAAGGATAACCGATATAGCCGGTATTGTCAAGCCTTCAATATAGGTATGAACTATATGCAATATATTCATTAACCGTTCAAAGTATGAAATCATTCTGTACTCTTCCGTAAACTTATATACATGTACAGATTGGTCTGATATGGAATATTCAAAAAAAAAGAAAATACCCACGGGATTGATCTTCCCATTCAATGGATATTTGTTAAAGATAATCACTGCAGATATTATATAATATATACAGGATATGATCAGGGGAGACTGAGATAAGCGACCGCGACAGGAAGAGGATAGAGGACCTTAAGGCTTCAATTCGACTGAAGAAAACATTGCAGGCATCGCTAAATATATCTCTCGGATATACAGCGATGTCACATATGAGCTTTTGAATTACAAGCCTCTTGCTGCATCAAAATATGCTGCCCTTGGAAGGGAGTTCCTTCCGGGAGATGATACGGAGAGATTCACCAGGGCGCAGATGGAGAGATTCGGACAGGTGGGAGAGGAGAACGGGATAGAAAAACTTATTCTGGGGGATTAAAAAATGAAAAGGATAGGGATCGATGTTGGAGGAATACAGTTAAGGATAGCGTCCTTTGATGAGAACTATAAGCTTCTGGAGGTACATAAGATAAAGAATGACAGGAGCCTTTCCGCAAAGGAGAACATGATAAAGCTTTTATCCACTATCTCTGACTACAGCGGATATCTTGGAGCAGGCATAGGATGCCCGGGACCACTGGACCTTAAAAAGGGAAAGATACTCATACCTCCGAATCTCTTCGGATGGGACAATTTTTCAATAGTCGAAACTGTCGAGAGATATACCGGACTTAAGACCTATCTCAATAACGATGCCAATGTTGCAGGCCTTGCAGAGGCAGTGCTCGGCGGAGGAAGGGGATACGATTCCGTCTGCTATATAGGCATATCCACAGGGATAGGCGGAGCATATATCTTGAATGGCAACATCATAAACGGTGCCAATGGAAATGCCGCTGAATTCTGGAACATGATAGTAAATGAGGACCATCATCACCACAGGAACGCCAATGCCGGTTCACTTAACGAACAGTGCAGCGGCAACGGCCTCAAGACCATTGCCACTGAGGAATATGGAAGGGACGTGGAGCCGAAGGAACTGTTTTCCATGTATGAAAAGGATGACAAGAAGGCTGTCACCATAATAGAGAGGGCAGCTGAAGTCATGGCCAGGGGAGTAGCAAACATAACCTGCATGATGGATCCTGACTGCATAGTGGTTGGAGGAAGCATAGCGATACACAATCCTTTCTTTGTGGACATGATATACAGAAGGGCCCTTAAATACTGTATAGCACCTGAGAAGCTAAGGATCGAGAAGGCACTCTACGGGGACGATGCAGGGCTTATTGGGGCAGCTCTTCTTGTAAAGGAGAAGAACAATGGATGAGAGACTGAAAAAACAGCTGGATTTCTCACTTGAGATAGATAAGGAAAAGAACATATTCCGCTACACCCATCTTTCCGGCAACGGAAGGAATGAGAATGATGCAGAGCATGCATGGCATATGGCAATCATGGCTTACATATTAAGGGAGTATTCCAACGAGCCTGTGGACATAGCAAAGGTCATGATCATGTGCCTCATACACGACATAGTGGAGATCGATGCGGGAGACACATATGCATATTCCGACACTGAGCTTGAGACACAGAAGGAGAGGGAAGACAGGGCAAAGGAGAGGATATTCTCGCTGCTGCCTGAGGACCAGAAGAATGAGATGATAGCTCTCTTTGACGAGTTTGAAGCATATGAGACACCGGAGGCAAAGTTTGCTCATGCCATGGACAACATTCAGCCGAATCTTCTGAATAATGCAAATAACGGAGGAGACTGGAAATTAAACAGGGTAAGTGCAGCAAAGGTCTGGGAAAGACAGAGCAAGACTAGGCTTGGATCGGAAAAGCTCTATGAATACGTGGCAGGAGTGGTAAAGAGATTCGTGGATGATGGGACACTGCTTCCGTGACTGTCTCACGTTTAGGTAAAGAGAAAGGATAAGGTAAAGATGGAAAAGGTACTTGTGGCATATTTTTCAGCCAGTGGAATAACAGCAGAAGTTGCAGAAAAGATAAGACGAGCCTTTGGAGCAGACATATACGAGATAAGGCCTGAGACAGCATATACTTCAGCGGATCTTGACTGGAGAGACAGGAACTCAAGAAGCTCAGTTGAGATGCAGGACACCTCATCAAGGCCTGCACTTAAGGATAGGGATGCAGAAGTTGAGAAGTACGATAAGGTCTTTATTGGATTCCCTATATGGTGGTACAGGGAACCTTCCATAATAGACACCTTCCTTGAGGCATATGACTTTAACGGAAAGACTGTGATACCTTTTGCAACATCAGGTTCCAGTGGTATGGGGCAGACAGCCGAGAGGATAAGGAGCATCATCCCAGGGGCAGACGTCAAAGATGGAAAAAGGGTAAGATCGGACGTCACGGAGGCTGAGATAAGGGAGATATTTGTCTGAAAAAGGGAAGCGTTTCACATAAAAGGGAAAATCTATAAAAAAGGGAAATTATTTTTTATAAAGTATTCAAAAAATTATATAAATCTATTGACATGCTTATGTAAAATATATTACAATATTCTTGTGGAACCGGTTCCACATTGTTTTGAGAAGGACCTGAGTAAATATCATATTCTCAAACAGTTGTCGGGGTTTTCCCTTTCTGACTATATATAAAAGTTTTATAAGAGTACGCCGTTATTTGCTCTTGAAAATATATGTTTTTCCTCGACAATTTCTTTTCTAACAAATCATATCTCAAATCAGAATAGATATGTTACCTGGTCCTCTTTAAACAATAATCAAAAAACAAAGGCAGGAGATCATGTTTCCTGCCTTTATCATTTTCCTGTCAGTTTATGTTCTTTACTGAACCGCGGATCGCTAGCTGAGTCTTAAGCGTATATTCCTTTTCAGGAACAAAGTTGTGGTCTATCATCCTTAACAGTGTTCCGGTTGCAAGCTTTCCCATGTCCTTTAATGGCTGCTTCACTGAAGTGATTCCCGGAGTAAAGAGGGTATCGTTAGGAAGGTCGTCATAGCCTGAGACTGATATGTCATCAGGGAAGTTCATTCCGTGCCCTCTTATTATCTTTATGACATCCAGGACAACATTGTCGTTACAGCACTGTATGCAGGTTATATCCTTCTGAAGGAGCTCCTCTGCTGCCTTACGTCCTCTGTACTCTTTGTCAGTATATGAGACATGCACTTCATCTTCAGATATGCCCGCTTCGTTAAGTGCCCTTATGAATCCCTGGTATCTGTCTTCGAGGCTCCTAAAGTATCTGCCATGGATATATCCGAATTTTCTGTGCCCCATGCTTAAGAGATATTTTCCCATTTCATAGCCACCGTTGAAGTCATCAACGCCTATGATAGGTACATCATCAAGGTAAGTCTGTATGGATACGCATGGGATCTGTTCCACGAAAGCATCCATTTTATCTCTGCTATATACATCTGAACTTGCAAATATGGCCCCACGTACACGGCGACGGAGCATCTCGTCAAGATAGAGTTCCAGACGTTCCTGGTTTGTGCAGATGCATATTATAGGGAAGTACTTTGATGGAATGATCTCTGACTCTATGCCTTTGAAAAGCTCAGAGAAATACTGGTTCGACATGTCTCCTATGAATACTGCTATGGTATTTGTCTGGGCCTGGGAAAGGGACTTGGCATGGGCATTTGGCACATAGTTGTACTGTGCTATGACTTCGTTGACCCTGGCCTTTGTCTCAGGGCTCACGAAACCGCTGTTATTGATAACTCTTGATACTGTACTTTTTGCCACACCTGAAAGTCTTGCTATGTCAGATATGGTAAGGATCTTTTTAGTCATCGTATCCTTCAAACCTCTTAAGTTATTAAGTCGTAAGATAATTATAGCAAATAT
>CACZNR010000100.1 GCA_902782475.1 uncultured Eubacteriales bacterium | reverse complement strand
TTGGATTCATAGTACTGCGTGACTTCTATGGTACTACACAGCTGGTCCTTGAAACAGAGGAGATGATAAAGACGGCAAAGTCCATCAACAAGGAGTCCACCATAAAAGTGACCGGAACAGTCAGGGAAAGAAGCTCAAAGAACCCTAAGCAGGCTACAGGAGACATAGAGGTGGTCCCTGAATCCATAGAGGTACTTGGACGCTGCAGATACAACGAACTTCCTTTTGAGATAAACCGTTCAAGGGAAGCTGATGAATCAGCAAGACTAAGATACCGTTATCTCGACCTCAGAAACCCTGAAGTAAAGAAGAATATAATCCTGAGATGCAATGTTGTTGCTGCTCTTCGTCAGTCGATGACTGAGCACGGATTCCTGGAGATCACGACACCTATACTTACAGCATCATCTCCTGAAGGCGCAAGGGATTATCTTGTTCCATCAAGAAAGCATCCCGGAAAATTCTATGCTCTGCCTCAGGCTCCTCAGCAGTTCAAACAGTTGCTCATGACATCAGGCTTTGACAGATATTTCCAGATAGCTCCATGCTTCAGGGACGAGGATGCAAGAGGAGACAGGAGCCCTGGTGAATTCTATCAGCTGGACATGGAGATGGCATTTGCAACCAAGGAAGACGTATTCTCAGTCCTTGAGGATGTGCTCCCTCCGATTTTTGCAAAATACGGTAAATATGACCGTGCTTCAGGGGCACCTTTCGTAAGCATACCTTATCTTGAGGCAATGGAAAAATACGGTTCAGACAAACCTGACCTGAGGATAGACCTCACAGTTCAGGATGTGACAGATGTACTCTCTGACTGTGGCTTCGGACCATTCTCAGCAAAAACAGAAGAGGGAGCCGAGAACATGATAAAGGCAGTAGTCATCTCTGATTTCAAGGAGAGCAGGAAGTTCATAGACAAGAACGTTGCTGACGTGGAAGTACAGGCAGGAAACAAGGCTTACTGGTTCAGGATGGACGAGAACGGTGAGCTTGTAGGCGGAATATCCAAGTTCGTTGCACCTATAAAGGAAAAGGTAGCAGAAAAGCTTGGACTCAAAGCCGGTGATCTTGTTGTTCTAAGCTGCGGCAAACTTGGTGTAGCACAGAAGACGGCAGGAGTAATAGTAAAGACATTCGGTGCATCAGTACCTGGCCACATGGACAGGGAACAGTATGCATTCTGCTGGATAGTTGATTTCCCGATGTATGAGATAGGCGAGGAATCAGGTGAGCTTGAGTTCTGCCACAATCCATTCTCAATGCCTGCAGGAGGACTTGAAACACTGCTTAAGGCTGAAAGAGGAGAGATAGATCCTCTGGACATAATGGCTGACCAGTACGACCTGGTATGCAACGGAGTTGAGCTCTCATCCGGTGCCGTAAGGAACCATGACCCGGAGATAATGATAAAGGCCTTCGAGATGGTAAGGCTTGGGGAAGATGATGTTAAGGAGAAGTTCCCGGCAATGTACAATGCATTCTGCTACGGAGCTCCGCCTCATGCAGGAATAGCTCCTGGAGTTGACCGTATGGTCATGCTCCTTGCAGGAGAGGATTCCATCAGGGAGATCATACCGTTCCCGATGAACAAGAACGCACAGGACCTCATGATGGGAGCACCTGGATCCGTAACTGACAAGCAGCTGGAGGAACTGAGCATCAAGGTCACCAAGACTGAAGAAGAGGAATGATCATCATTAAAAGATATAAAGGGCACTTTAAAAGTGCTCTTTTTTTATGAAAAGTATTGACTCTTACGTTACGTCATAGTTTATATTATTCACAGAGGTGAGGAATATGATGACGGTAAACGAAGTGAGCAGGATCACGGGACTCAGCATAAGGACATTGCAGTATTATGACAGAATCGGACTTCTTCCGGCTGCCGGATACACAGAAGCCGGGTACAGGCTGTATGATGAAACTTCTCTTGAGAGACTGCAGCAGATCATGCTTCTAAGGGAGTTGGAGTTCTCCCTGGCTGATATAGCAAGGATGCTGGACAGTCCCGGCTTTGACAGGAAACAGGCAGTTAAACAGCAGAAGGAGCTGCTGCTTCTCAAGAAGGATCATATTGAAAAACTGATAGAACTTACAGACAGGCTTCAGAAGGAAGGAGAAGACACCATGGATTTTGATGCATTTGACAGGAACAGGGAAAAGGAATACGCAAAGAAGGCAAAGCAGTACTGGGGACAGACAGATGCCTACAGGGAATATGAAAAAAAGAGTGCAGGCAGAAGCGAAAAGGACCAGAAGGACATTGCAGAAGGTCTCATGGACATATTCTCTGAATTTGCAGGGATAAGGGACAAGGGAGCCTCTTCGGATGAAGCTGTGGCTCTTGTAAGGAAGCTTCAGGGATATATAACTGAAAACTATTACACTTGT
>CACZNR010000099.1 GCA_902782475.1 uncultured Eubacteriales bacterium | reverse complement strand
TCTCATCTACACAAAATATGGTAGAATTAAATTACATAACAAATAGAAAGGATGATATGTTTATGGTTAAAGAGTATGCTGACGTGATCTTGGATGAGATCAGTCTGGCTCTTAAGGATCTCGATTACGATGTCCTCTGGAAGATGGTTGCAGAAATACATGGTGCAAACCGTATTTTCTTCCATTCAGTAGGAAGACCGTACATCAACATGAAGAACTTCGCTATGTACCTGAAGCATTTCGGCTATCGCCATCACATCATTGGCGATGCTACATGTCCTGCCATCAAGCCTGGAGATTTACTTTTCATAGTCTCCGGTACCGGTGAAACAGAGACAAGCATCAGGATAGCTCAGAAATGCAAGGAGATCGGCGATATCAAGATACTTCTTGCTACAGCAGCTGAAAAGTCCACACTTGGTGACCTTGCAGACCTGACAGTCAGATTCGACTGCCCACTGCCAGGAGTTGAATCAAGCGTGAAATCAGTTCAGCCTATCGGCTCACTGTTCGATCAGTGTGTAATCTATGGTCTTGACTGGGCATTGAGGGTATGTGTTCAGAAACATCTTGGAAGAAGAAACGGTGCAGGTCCAATGCACTCCAACTTGGAATAAAAAAGGAGAATAATAATGGATATTAAGCAAATCACATCTACAATAATGAATGAGATCGATGAAGCTACAAAGAATGTTGATGAAGATGTTCTTATCAAAGTCTTCTCAACTATTCACAATGGAAACAGGATCTTTTTCCATGGTAACGGAAGAAGCCTCATGACCATCAAGTATTTTGCACAGAGACTTATGCATCAGGGATACAGAGTATTCATCGTTAACGACGTTGCTACACCTGCCATCAGACAGGGCGATGTTCTCGTTGAAGTATCAGCTACAGGCGAAGATGCAAACCTTATCGCAGCTGCTGAGACAACAAAGAAGATCGGTGACATAAAGCTCATCATAGTTACAGCAGACGCAGGTTCAACACTTGCAAAGATGGCTGACGTAGTCGTAAAGCTCAACGTACCAGTTCCTGGTTCAGCTGAAGACAAGTCCATACAGCCTATCGGAGCTCAGTTCGAGCAGGCAGTCCTCTACACTATGGACGTTGGATTATCACACTATTTCATGAGCAGGCTCGGCATCACACTTGGCGGAGCTGCAGGAATCAACCAGAATCCTTTACATGCCAATCTGCAATAATTTCTGATATAAGGAGATTTGATTATGTTAAGAGAATATTGTGAAAGTGCAATAAAGGGTACTGAAGAGCTTCTTGCAAAGATCGACTACAAGAAAGTCGAGACAGTGGCTGAGCATATCCTTAACGCCGACAACGTATTCGTCGTTGCCGACGTAGGAAGACCCGGACTTGCACTTATGAATTTTACCGAGAGACTCCGTCAGCTCCGTATAAGAGCTTACAGACTGGAAGAATCTCCTCCTACCCCATCAGTACACAAGGGCGACATAGTCCTTATCGGTTCTGTTGACGGAGAGGATGCTACTTCCATCACATTCATGAGAAGTGCAAAGACCCTTGATATAGATTATGACCTGTTCACTATGACAAAGGGTTCAACACTGGAAAAGGATGCAACAGAGACCATCATATTTGACGCTGAGCCAAAGGATGAACTCATTGCCGAGGAAGTTTTCGAGCTTGCATTCTATGTCCTTCTTGATGCTATAGTCCTCTATCTCCAGGAAAAGCTTGGAGCTTCAAAGGAACATATGCAGAAAGAACTGCCAAACTTATTCTAAGGAGGAAAAGGAATATGAACAAGAATTATGAAGACAGACCGGTTCGTCCTCTTTCCCAGACATATTACAGAGACGGGACAAAGTACCATGAACAGCGTATCGAAGGCATGAGAGTAGTTGCTGCTTCCCTTGACGATGATATGCTCGTAAAGATCGGCGACAAGATCAACGAGGCAAACAACGTATTCGTTGCAGCACTCGGAAGAAGCAGACTCAACATCATGGCTTTTGCTACAAGACTCTGCCAGCTCGGAATAAGTACACACGTTGTCGGAGACAACTCAACTCCTTCCATCCACAGGGGTGACCTTTTCATCATCGGTTCCTCTTCAGGAAGGACCTCATCTCTTGTTGAATTTGCCAAGAAAGCAAAGGCAGTGGATGCTGAGATAGTACTCTTCACAGAAGCAGCTGAATCCCCTATCGGAGACCTTTCAACACTTGTATATCATCTTACAGCTGATGAATCAAAGCTTCCTGAAGGACTTGGCTGGTATGCTGAGTACGGCATCAATCTCTGCTATGAGAGCCTTGTAATGTATCTCCAGAAAAAGAGAGGCGTTACAAACGAAGAGATGCAGGATAAATTAGCTAATCTTTATTAAGGAGGTAATAACTATGGCTAACGATAACGCAGCAAACTATATGTCCCAGACACCTCCGAAGGATGAATTCAAGATCAGACTGGCTGTGGAAGCACTTCCTGCCGTAATGGAGAAATTCGATTTTGAGAAGCTCCAGGAGATCGCTGATATAATCGACGAAGCAAACAATGTATTCGTTGTTGGAAGAGGCAGATCTAGACAGACTGCAATGAATTTCGGTGAAAGATTAGGACAGATCGGAAAGAACGCATTCGTTGTGGGAATGCCTACGACTCCTTCAATAAAGAAGGGTGACGTGCTTGTTGTATCATCCGGTTCAGGAAATACCGCTACTCTCGTTGACTTTGCCATCACAGCAGAGGAAGTCGGAGCCAAGGTAGTACTCCTCACCACAAACAAGGACGCACAGGTAGGAAAACATGCAACGGCTGTATTCCTTGTTTCCCAGGTTGACAGGAACAACAAGCCGGGTGGCCCATATGCAGGAACATCCGGAGCTGATGCAGAGATCTATAAGCAGATCTATGCATACTATGACTATCCTACCAATCTGGCTCTTGATGCCATTGCAACATACATCATGATGAAGAACGGACTTTCAAGAGAGGAAGTAGCCGCAAATAAGGCTAATCTCTTCTGAGAAGCACGATACATTCAGGGGACCTGTATTTATCAGGTCCCTTTTTTGTTTCCTTAGACAAAAAATTGGCGGGCATTTCTGCCCGCCTCTCTCTGTGACCTCTTTACCTTCTCCTGTTCCTTATCAAATAGACGAGCGTCCACACGCCTCCTATGACACAAGCCACCAGAAGCAGGGGTACTCCCCATTTAAGTACGAAAGGGATCTCTTTTTCCATAACTGCCTTCTTATCAATGATGGAAGAGTCTCATTCCGGTAAATGCCATAACGATACCATACTTGTTGCAGGTATCGATGACGTTGTCATCTCTTACGCTGCCGCCCGGCTCAGCTATGTAGGAAACACCGCTCCTCTTTGCTCTTTCGATGTTGTCACCGAATGGGAAGAATGCGTCGCTTCCGAGGCTTACGCCTGTGATGGTATCAAGATATGCTCTCTTCTCTTCCCTTGTGAAAGCCTCAGGCTTTACAGAGAAGAACTTCTGCCACTCTCCGTCCTTTAAGAGATCTTCATAGTCATCGCCAAGATAAAGGTCGATGGCATTGTCTCTCTCAGGTCTTCCAACTGTAGGAAGGAATGGGAGTGAAAGGACCTTTTCGCTTTGTCTCAGATGCCAGAAATCAGCCTTTCCGCCTGCAAGTCTTGTGCAGTGGATCCTTGACTGCTGTCCTGCTCCGACGCCTATTGCCTGTCCGTCAACTGCGTAGCATACTGAGTTT
>CACZNR010000098.1 GCA_902782475.1 uncultured Eubacteriales bacterium | reverse complement strand
TTTCAATATTTTAATACTATATAGATCATTACAGAAAAAGAAGCCATCCTGCAGGATGACTTCTTTTTTGCATGACATTAAATATGTAATACATTTATTATTATGATTTCTTATCTGTCATAGTCTAGCTCATTTTCAGTTCTGATTCTCGGTAACGATAAAAGTTCCCTTACCCTGTAACCTATTTGCTGTTCTATCGCAGATAGTCTGTATTCAGGAAGATTAATGCTTTCATGCCTTTTGAATTTGAATCCAATAAGCCTTCTCAATTGTTGTCTTTGATGAATACCCATATACTGCCTGCAGATATCTTCATAACTGATACCATATGGATTTGTCCTTGTTTCAGCATACTCTTTCAGATTATAAAAATCTTCTCTCATTCCATAATTGAAAAGAGACATACCATTATCAAATATAGGCGCCATTCCTTTGATTACACCTGTTTTATTATCTCTTAATAGTCCAAAATTACCAAAATGCCTGTCTTCATTATATATAACTGCATCAAACACAAGCATACTTTTAAGATTATCCTGAATCTGCTCGCCCAGAGACCCGCAGTAATCAATCACTGCCTGCAATCCACCTGTCTTTACTATATGTCCAATTGGAACATATGAGGTATCTATGTCCGTAAACAACCGACACTTCGATGCAAGTATCCCCTTCCAATTTTCCAATTCATAATGGACTGCGTCAAGGCCCATCCTTTCCGCTATCTGGCATGCATAGTACTCGCTATATGGTTCATATCCTGCATTCGTTGCACCCTCGGTTCCACCTTTATACAAGACTATCCCTTCTCCGTCAATACATCGCCAAGCTTTTCTCAATACTCCATGTGTAGTGAATTCTGGAGATGTTGAAACTATCCTGGTATCATATGGTTCACCTGTATATGCCACAAGAGCCAGTGTTTCAGCAAAGGGATTCTCATAAAGATTATATTCTTTGAAGCGACCATTAAAGTCGGACTTTACAACCCAGTAACTATCATTAAGGGACAGTCCAAGGCATACATCGATTATTCCTTTTGTATCATTGCTCTCAAGTCCAACGCTTTTAAGAATCATTCCTACAAATTCACGGTTTTTTGGAATCACTCTTTTGCGAAGCCAGTCTGCAATACCTTCATCTGAGATATCTAAATCCAGCGGAAACAGGTCTTTCATCTCGGAATTGACAGATATGATATGCGTGATGATCCCTTTTTTTCTGTCATTTTTCATTGAAAATCTGATAAGCTCTGTATCATATAGTCTGATACTGTAGATCTCATCTGAAAAAATATCTGTTTCCCGATCTCTGAGTTCAACAGCAACATGTTTTCCAAGTGCCTTTGACATCTTAAGGAACATATCTATGGTTATATTCTGCGAACCGCTCTCTATCCTTGATATATTGGATTTCTGTGTTCCTATGATAGCTGCAAGTTCCTTCTGCGAAAGACCCTTTTCCAGTCTTGCAGCAGTTAAATATGATATTCTCTTCTGTCGTTCTTCCAGTATTTCCTTATCATCCATTTTAGGCAATTCCTTTCATGAAATAGGTTATCATAAATGATAACCTATTTCAATAATTCTTCTGACTTCCGATATACTGTCAAGATATACTTTTCTGCCTCCGATTTCTATTGTCATACTCTCAGTATCTATCCCTGACATGATCCCTGTAACAGTCACGTATTCGCCATCTTCAAAATATTTGATTTCTAATCTGTCACCAGGTTGCACACCATCAAAGTTCCTGTTAAGTTCATCATACTGATCCTCTGAAAGTTGCACCTTTTCAGCAGAGATATGTTCTTCCCGTACTTTTTCCAGTGCCAGTGAAAGGCCATCCAGTGCATCAAAGGGTGCAAACTGTTTTGCTCTCTGCAGTCTGCTCATTTTTGGCCTGTACCTATAATCCACTCTTATGGCCTCCTATCTGATGATTTCTTTTTATGGTCATCCCTGCCTCTTCATAATTCATGCCCTTGAGGATGGCATCCTTCCCGAACCTCTTTTTTATATCGATGACAGCCTTCTGTATCCTGTTGTTCTTATCCTCCTTGCGACAGAGACCAAGGCTGAATATATCCATCTGATAAGGAGCGTCGGCATCCAGTATGTTATTGCAGTTGATGCCTATGCGCCTCACCGGCAGTCCTTCCTTTACTATGGAATCATACAGTCTTACTATCTCAGGGATTATTATCATATCCGCGTTCGTTCTTTTCAAAAATGAGACCGTCCCTCCTGATGGAAGTGCCGAGACCGTATGGGAGTATCCTATATACAGCGATATGGATGAAGTATTCTTGTGTCTTTCCACCATATCGAGACATACGAGATCCGTCATTTCCTTTACTATCAGTCTCGCTTCAGATGTGGAATAATCCCTTAAAAGCACCTGACCGCTGGATATACTGTTTGACTTTGGTTCATATTTCTTTATATCCTCCATCCTTGCAGTCTCCCTTCCATATGCATGGTCTATCAGAAGTTCTGCATCTATACCGAATATCTCATAGAGAAGGTTCTCGTCTGCCCTGGCTATCCCCTCCATGTCATGTATGCCTATCCTTGCCAGCCTTGCCTGTATGCCCGGCCCTATCCTCCAGAAATCGGTCAGCGGACGGTGGTTCCACAGTTTTTCAATGTAGAGCTTTTCATCCAGATAACCTATGAAATCCGGTGCATGCTTCGAGATGATATCCAGTGCTATCTTCGTAAGATACAGATTCGTCCCGATACCGCATGTGGCTCTCACTCCCACCTCCATGGATACCCTGTCCATGAGGAACTGTGCCATCTCTCTCGGGCTCATGTCATATTTTCTGAGATACGGACTTATGTAGAGGAATGCCTCATCTATGGAATATACATGTATGTCATCAGGCGATATGTAATCAAGATACACTGAATATATCCTGGCCATATAGTCGATATACAGCTGCATCCTCGGAGGTGCCGTTATGTACTCAATATTTCCCGGTATCTCGTATACCCTGCATCTGTTCTTTACTCCAAGCTTCTTCATGGATGGAGATATGGCAAGGCAGATGGTCCCTCCGCCTCTTTCAGGATCAGCCACCACGAGATTCGTCGTCATGGGATCCAGCCCTCTCTCCACACATTCAACCGAAGCATAAAACGACTTAAGATCTATGCAGAGATAATATTCATTTCCATCCTTTACGTACATGATGCTGCCCTTTCAGTAAACAGAACAATTTGTTTTCTTTACTGAAATGATAGCACTTT
>CACZNR010000097.1 GCA_902782475.1 uncultured Eubacteriales bacterium | reverse complement strand
TTTGATATAAAAGAGGAACTCAAAAAACTTCCTAATAAACCAGGAGTTTATATCATGCGTGATGAGAATGACACCATCATGTATGTTGGCAAAGCTATAAACCTTCACAATCGTGTAAGGTCTTATTTTCGTGCCAACATTGGAAGAGGCCCTCAGATTGACCGGATGGTCAAGCAGATAGCCAGGTTTGAATATATCGTCACAGACTCAGAGCTGGAGGCGCTGGTCCTTGAGAACAACCTTATCAAGGAGCACTGCCCAAGATATAACACCATGCTCAAGGATGATAAGACCTATCCTTATATTAAGGTGACAGTCTCTGAGGATTATCCAAGAATTCTTTTCTCCCGCCTTATGAAAAAGGACAGGTCAAGATATTTTGGACCCTTCACCAGCGCGGCAGCGGTTAAGGACACCATTGAGCTCATCAATAAGCTCTACGGACTTAGAACCTGCAACAGGGTTCTTCCAAGGGATATAGGCGCTGAGAGGCCGTGTCTTAACTATCACATGAAGCAGTGCTGCGGGCCTTGTACCGGAAATATCAGTAAGGAAGAATACAGGGACAGGATCGATAAGGCACTGGAGTTTTTAAATGGCAACTATGCCCTGATCCTCAATGACCTTCAGCAGAAGATGGAGGGGGCGTCAGAGGAGCTTGATTTTGAAAACGCAGCAAGATACAGAGATCTTATTGCGTCAGTAAAAGTGGTTGCCCAGAAACAGAAGATGACTGACTCCTCCATGGAGGACAAAGACATCCTTGCTATTGCATCTGATGATAAAGACGCTGTTGTTCAGGTGTTCTTTGTAAGAGATGGAAGGCTCATCGGAAGAGAGCATTTTTATATGACCCATGTGGCGGAGAATCCACAGAGCGAGATCCTTATGAACTTCGTAAAGCAGTTCTACGCGGGAACACCGTTCATTCCGAGAGAAGTTCTTTTGCCAGAAGCAATCGAGGACATGGATATAATCGAGAAGTGGCTCTCCCAGAGAAAGGGCTCAAGAGTCTACATCACTGTTCCTGAGAGGGGACAGAAGGAAAAGCTCATGGAGCTTGCAGCCCAGAACGCAGAGCTTGTCCTGTCCAAGGACAAGGAGAGGATAAAGAGAGAAGAAGGCAGAACCATCGGAGCGGTTAAGGAGATAGAAAAGCTCCTTGGAATAAAGGGAATTAACCGAATGGAGGCCTATGATATAACCGACATCAGCGGCTTTGCCAACGTAGGATCCATGGTGGTTTACGAGAAGGGCAAGCCTAAAAAGAGTGACTACCGCAAGTTCAGGATAAAGACCGTATCAGGCCCGGATGACTACGCCTGCATGCATGAGGTACTTACCAGAAGGCTTCTTCATGGAATTGAGGAGAGGCAGGAACTTGAGGTAAGGGACATCGATGCCTAGTACGGAAGCTTCACCAAGTTTCCGGACCTTATCCTTATGGACGGCGGAAGAGGACAGGTAAATATCTGTCTTCAGGTTCTTGATGAGCTTGGAATTAAGATTCCTGTCTGCGGAATGGTCAAGGACGACAACCACAGGACCAGAGGACTTTACTTTAATAATGTAGAGCTTCCGATCGATACCAGGTCAGAGGGCTTTAAGCTCATAACAAGGATACAGGATGAGGCCCACAGGTTTGCTATTGAGTACCACAGGTCACTGCGCAGCAAGTCCCAGGTAAAGAGCTCTCTTGATGATATCCCTGGAATTGGACCAGCAAGGAGAAAGGCTCTTATGAAGAGCTTTAAGTCCATCGAGGACATCAGAAATGCCAGTGTGGAAGAGCTGTGCAAGGTGCCTGAGATTCCGGAAAATACTGCAAGGCAGATTTACGATTTCTTTCATCCTGAAAATGTTTGAACATAAAACTCTTCTATGATAATATGAAGGCGTTGTATATGGAATATGGCAAACAGGGGGCAAAAAACCTATGTCTAGCGTAAGTTTAAAGAACATTATCGAGAAACAAAAGCTGGAGAATCTTACACCTGAGGTTGATATCAAAAAGATCAGGATTAGTCAGCCTGATATCAACAGACCAGCTCTTCAGCTGGCAGGATACTTCGAGCACTTCGAGGCTACAAGACTTCAGGTTATCGGATTCGTTGAGTACACATATATGGAGTCTTTTCCTGAAGAGAAAAGGGAAAAGATGTACAGAGAATTCCTTTCCTTTGATGTTCCC
>CACZNR010000096.1 GCA_902782475.1 uncultured Eubacteriales bacterium | reverse complement strand
CACACTAAGAACTCTTTTGAAGTTTTTCATTTTTTATATTCCTTTCTTAAAATAAAAAATACAATAAAATGAATTTTTCATTTTATTATCCTTCATTTTTAATTATAAGACTTCTAACACTTATAATTAAAACTATCATTCAATTTACTACAGTAAGTCAAAAGTGTCAACCTTTTGAAGGCTTTTGGTCCATAAAAAAAATAGATGTTTCACATTTAATAAAATATTGAAATATTTCCTTAATAAAAGGAATTACGGTGTCTGAACCATGCCCTTTAGGCTCGATTTGATATTTTTTTACCGATTCATAACCTATACTTTATGATACTGAAAGATACAATAAGAAAAACTTTCATTTTAGGTATAGAAAAGACCTTCCGGACTCCGGAAGGTCACATATTCAAGCTATTCGTGGCTTACTTTTCAGGGATAACAGGTTCATAGTTCAGATAATTGCCCTCTGTTTTCCAGAGCCTTTCAATATCGTAGAACTTTCTTTCATCTTTGTGGAATACATGGACCAGTACGTCACCAAAATCGACAACTATCCATCTTCCTTCCCTATAGCCTTCTATCCTGTTGGCTGTACGCCCATATTCTCTCATTTTCTTTTCTGCTTCTTCTGCCAGCATCCTTACCTGATTGGGAGATGTACCGCTGCAGATGATAAACGTTTCAGCAAGTATGGTTGCTCCGCTTACATCTATCAGAACGATATCAAGAGCTTTTCTCTCATCTAGTTTTTCAGCTACAGACATTACAGCTTCATCAAAAACTTTCATAGCTTACCTCCGGATGTTCTCTATAATACTATTATACGTTTGAATCGAATTAATGTGTATCTTTTTTCTTCTTTTCAGTGTATAAGCTATGGTCTGTTCCAGACAGAGGATCATCGCCTCATCTATGTTTTCGGTCGCTTTTTCTCTCAGCTCCTGAACTCCCGGGAAATCCCTGTTCTTTTCTGTCATGTCTGCCACATATATGATCTTTTCCAGAAGCGACATTCCTGCTCTTCCAACAGTATGATATGTGATTGCATTCAGTACATCACTGTCATTGATCCCGAATTTTTCCTGTATGAGTTTTGCTCCGACAGGACCATGCATGAGATTTGGCGCATCAGCATATACATCATCCACATATATGCCGTAGTGTTCAGCCAGTTTCAGCATGTCTACATCATTTATATATTTTGCATAGTCATGAAAGAGAGCTGCCAGCGAAGCCTTATCCCTGTCCTCACCGAAGATCCCTGCCATCCTTATGGCCATTTCCTCAACTCCAAGAGTATGTATCACTCTGCTCTTCTTAAGTACCAGCTCAAGCTCTGAAATGATCAGTCTTCTGTCAGTCATAGATATGCCTTTCCTTTATATATGTCTCCACTTCAGGAGAAAGGAAACGTGACACATCCTGCCCTTTCTCTATCCTTTCCCTGACCTCAGTGGACGAGATGTCGGGTCCATAAAATCTGCTTATGGTGATCCTGCAGTCATATTTTGAAGTAAGCTCGTTAAGCTTCTGTCCGGCTTTGTCCATGTCATCTCCTGGCCTTGGGACACAGATGAAGTCATCTGCCATGCTTAGAAGAGATTCATAGTGGTACCATGTTTCTATATTGAACAGAGTATCGGTTCCTATTATGTAATTAAGAGAAGCCATCTCATAATTCTCTCTCAGAAACCTCAGAGTATCGATGGTATATGTATATCCTTCCCTTTCAAGCTCTATTGATGATACTTTTAATCCGGGCACATCCTTTACAAGGAGCTCACACATGTTCCTCCTGTCTTCACCCGAAGCTATCCAGTTTTTGTGTGGAGGGGTCCCAAGCGGCAGCAGTACCACCTCATCAAGCCTGAACTCCCGAAGTATGCTCTGGGCAATAAACAGATGCCCAAGATGCGGAGGATTGAAGCTGCCTCCAAGAAAAGCTACATTCTTTCCACTGTACCCTTCGTCTTTAAAGCTCATAACTCTATCTTCGGATGCTCCTTTGATCTTCTGTAAATAACAAACCTTCTTCCAATGGTCTGGATCGGTTCTGCGTCAAGCTCATCGCAGAGTATCTGCACTACATCCCTTGCATCAAGATCATTGCTCTTGAGCACGGTCCCCTTTACCAGTTCCCTTGCTTCAAGGGCATTGTTTGCATCATTGATGAGCTGTTCTGTAATACCTTCCTTACCTATAAAGATTATAGGCTGAAGTTCATTGGCCATTGCTCTTAAGGCCGCTCTCTGTTTTCCTGTCATATCTTCACCCTGCTCAGTCAACAAAATCGAATGGTTCTCCATCCATCCTTATCTCTTCTCCATCCTTTACACCGAATTTCCTCAGTGCATCGATGATGCCGTAATCGATGAGAAGCTTTTCAAAATGTCTCATTGAATCCGGATCCTCCGGATCTATCCTTTCAAATATACTGTCGATCAGTGTTCCATCCACATTTACCATTCCGGTCTCGTCCCTTGTGATCTCATATGTGAAATTGTCCTGATAGTCCTGCCACTCTTCCAGTACCCCTTCTTCTTCAAGAGGTTCAGGCACAGGTATGTCTTTCAGTTCGTCCATTATTCCGTCTATGAGCTCACTGACTCCTTCCTTGGTCACAGCTGATATGGGGAATATCTTTATACCAAGCGGTTCCAGTTCCTCTTTCAGCATCTCCAGTCCAACTTCACTGTCCGGTATGTCCATCTTTGCTGCAACTACGATCTCCTTTTTCATGGCAAGCTCATGAGAGTAGTTCTCAAGTTCCTTCCTTATGGCAAAATAGTCTTCCACAGGATCTCTTCCTTCCATTCCCGAAACATCAACTATATGCACTATGAGCCTTGTTCTCTCTATGTGTCTCAGGAAATAATGTCCAAGCCCTGCCCCTTCGCTTGCACCTTCTATGAGTCCCGGTATGTCTGCCATGATAAAGCTGTTATCATTCTTTGATACAACACCAAGGTTCGGGCTCAATGTGGTGAAATGATATTCTGCTATCTTCGGTTTTGCTGCAGACACGACAGAAAGCAGCGTAGACTTTCCAACGCTCGGATAACCTACGAGACCTGCATCGGCTATGGACTTCAGCTCCAGTATGACTTCTCTTTCCACAGTCTTTCTTCCGGGGGTAGCAAATCTCGGAGCCTGTCTTGTTGCATTTGCAAAGCGTGCATTTCCCTTGCCTCCGTTTCCGCCCTTCAGTATTATCCTCTGTCCCAGGACATTCAAGTCCGCAACGACCTTTCCGGTCTCAGCATCCAGTATCACAGTCCCAAGAGGCACCTTTATGACAAGATCCTCCCCGGCTTTTCCAAACTTATTCTGGTCTTTTCCTTTTTCTCCGTCCTGTGCATGGAACTTTTTATGGAACCTGAAATCAGACAGTGTCCTCATGTCCTTTGATGTCTCAAAGACTATGTCTCCGCCCTTTCCGCCATCACCACCGTTGGGGCCACCGTTCGGAACATACTTTTCGCGTCTGAAACTGACTGCTCCTGCTCCTCCGTTTCCTGCCTTGATCTTTATCTTCACTCTATCGACTAACACTAAATTATTTCTCCTTAATAAATGCACAAATATCGTTCAGAAAGCACTCACTGCACTTTGGTCTCTGTGAGGAGCATATCTGTCTTCCGTGATATATCAGCCAATGGTGTGCATCCTTCCATTTTTCCATTGGTATGATCTCACACAGCTGTCTTTCCGTTCCATCAGGATCCTTTGCATCCGACAGCGCAAGCCTGTGTGACACGCGGAAGACATGGGTGTCCACAGCAAGTCCCGGTATGTCGTATGCATTGGAAAGAACAACGTTGGCAGTTTTCCTTCCGACACCGGGAAGGACCACCAGCTCCTCCATGGTCCTCGGCACCTCCCCGTCATACTTTTCAGTAAGGATCTTTGCGGTAGCTTTCAGGTTCCTTGCCTTTACAGTGTAGAATCCGCAGCTGTGTATCTCCTGCTGCAGTTCTTCCATGTCTGCCTCTGCCAGTGTCTTTGCATCAGGATACATCACGAAAAGATCCCTGGTCACTTCATTCACTCTCTTGTCCGTACACTGTGCTGACAGTATGGTCGCAACAAGAAGCTCATATGCATTTTTAAAATCCAGACCGGGTCTAGCACCTTCATAGTGTTTCTCCAGTCTGTTTATTATTTCCTGCTGTATCTTATTCATATCACTTAATATACCAAAATACAGAAATTTGTTCCACAAAAAAAGCATCCGCAGATGCTTTTTTGTT
>CACZNR010000095.1 GCA_902782475.1 uncultured Eubacteriales bacterium | reverse complement strand
GCGAGAGCTTTTATATATTACCAAACCACTTTTTTAGTGTCAACACTTTTTTTCACTTTTTTTTAAACTCGTATCTTTTCTTTTCTCAACGCCCTGTTCACCTCGCCCCTTACGTACATTCCCACCCCTTCCTCCCCTTTTCGTTTCGGTTTATTTTGTTTCTTGACTTCTTTTTTATACAAGTTTATTATTTATTAGAAATAAATATTAACCGCTAGGGGAGCTATACGCTGAGAATTTACCCTTCGAACCTGATAATTGTTAATACATTCGTAGGAAAGCGGAATCTTCAGACATCTTTATGATGTCTCCTCTCCCTAGACTTAGGAGGATTTAATGGAAAACAAAAATGAAAAACTGGAACTTAAAGCATGGCTTTACATGTTTGTTGCTGCTTTGTTCCTCATCGCCATCGGACTGATCTTCTATATGATCAACGGATCCGGTTCACTTGCAGACTTCTTCAGCAAGCTTACAGGCACCAATCTTATAGTACTGATCGCTATACCTGTTATCATTATTATAGGTGTAGTTCTTCTTGCCAAGCTCGGTACACAGCAAGCCAGAAGCGTATGGACTATCAAGCAGATCGTTGTCGGTGCTATGTGTCTTGCTCTTGCTTATGCACTTTCATGCATCAAGATCTTCGAACTTCCTAACGGAGGATCATTTACACCTGCCAGCATGCTGCCGATATTCGTATTCGCATATATATACGGACCGGCAAAGGGATTATTCGTTTCCTTCATTTATTGCCTGCTTCAGCTTATACAGGGTATCTACTTCGAAAGCATTTTCCAGTTCATGCTCGACTACATCTTTGGTTATACACTCCTCGGTGTAGCAGGATTCTTCAGACACAGCATAATACCTGGAATAATTGCCGGAGGATTCTTAAGATTCTTAAGCTCATTCCTTTCAGGAGTCATCTTCTATGGTGCATATGCTCCAGAAGGACAGTCACCTTTCGTTTACTCACTGTTATATAACGGAAGCTACATGCTGCCGGAAGTAATCATCTGCATACTTATCGCTATAATACCGCTTATGAACAATACTATTGAAAAACTCAAGATGAGAGCACTCAATAACGGCAACGCAGTTCCTCCACAGGACATGCCCAAGGAAAATGCTTGATATCTAGATAATAATAGAAATACCACAGGCCTTTGGAAAATGTTCCAAAGGCCTGTATTTAGTTTATCTCGTGATCCTGTAATATAAATGATCATCTTTCATATTCGTTCCGTTCGTCACGACTTAATTGCTTTTCCCATGTTTTTTCTGTCTGTATCCTAAGAAAATCCACAAGCGGATCCAGATCCTGCTTTTCATCCCATGATTCAAGGCAGCTATAATACTGCTTTCTGTCATCTTCATGTATTATTATTGGAGGATGGCCATTAACGAGCAGGAAATAATTCATTATTATTCTCCCTGTTCGCCCGTTTCCGTCAGCAAAGGGATGGATGTTTTCAAATTTTGCATGAAAATATGCTGCAGCAATCAGCTCTTTCCCTGCAGGTACATTCACAAGTTCTTCAAGAAGTTCCGTAAGTTCTTCCGGAGCTTCTGCAGGAGAAGCCCCTATCTCATCCTTGCCGGTAACATAATCATGCTTTTTAAACTCTCCAGGACGCTCTCCCAGCTGCCAGCGACGTGTATCGTAAGTATTTTTAGTAAGCTCATAATGAAAATCTTTAACAAGTTTTACATCAAGAACTTTTTTAGCAGTAAAGGATGAGAGAAGAAATTCATAAGCATCTCTGGCATTTCTAAGTTCAAATAATGTCCTCAGATCCCCGGTATATGCTGTCACTCCATCATGTTCAAATATCTCGCGTGTATCATTATATGTAACTTTTTCATTCTCTATCCTTCCAGAATGGTATGCAAAACTTATAGAATGACTGTTCAAGACTTCCGAGAGTTCGGCCTCTGTCTTAATGTTTTTCTTTTTCCACAATAAAAGGATCTTTTCATATCTGGTCATTTCTTTCATCTCTTTCCTGTACACTATATAGTAAAGTATATCATACCGAGATACTCTACTCATACTTAGAACAATTCCAATCAGGACATAAAAAAACTGCATACATTTTCATATGCAGTTCGTATTTTACACTTTTGAATGATATCAATAAGGATTATTTAGCCTGAAAGTACTCGTTAAGCTTTTCCACAAGGAAGTCAGGGTCAATACCATGTACCATGCTTGCCTCTTCGATGGACTCTCCCTGTGACGCAGGACATCCTATGCAGAACATACCACACGCAAAGAAAACCTGAGCCGAATCCATATCTCTATCAATAACCTGCTGGATAGTCATATCTTTTGTAATTTCCATTTTTTAATTCCTCCTAATTTAGTCAACATTAAGTATAATATTCTATTTTATACAATTAATCAATACCCTCAGGTCCTTTTTACAAATCTTGCATTGCATTTAGGACAGGTTATCCTTTTCTGGCCGAGCCCTGCAGGTATTCTGAGGTGCTGACCACAGTTAGGGCAAGAAAAATGTACATAATCATCTCTTGATCTTTCGGTCCTGTTGAACATATTGGTTATAATGCTGTTTTCTTTTTCCCTTGCAGGAATGTTTCTTGACAGGATCCTGTATATCTCATAACCGATAAGGGCCAGTGCAAGTATATAGAACAGGAAGAATGCCCTGCCGATAATTGCAAACAGCAGAGATACAGCTATGATAACTATTCCCAGGGGGTCAAGCCCATATCTACCATACATAAATTTATCAATAAAGTTCAATAACTTTCCCATGAGTCCATCATTCTCCAACCATAAAAATTCAACAGCTATAGGATACAACAGATTGTTAAGAAATTAAAGATTAATAAACCTGAAATTCTCTTTCGCTCCTTATGAACCACAGATAGCAGTTCCTTACCTTTAGTTTTTTGATCCTCTCCAGTGCCATCCGATACATCTTCATCTGTACAAAATAATGCTGAGCAAGCTTTTCCATGGTCTGATCATCCACCATATTGGATTTATAGTCTACAACAACATATTCATTTCCGATCCTGTATGCCAGGTCTATGATGCCGTGGAGTATTATCTTTTCATCATTATTGCCCTGTCCGATATCTCTGGCCTTCACCGACAGCGAGAACTGTACCTCACGCAATACCTCCGGCGACCTTCTTATCTCGTCCGCAATACCGCTCCTGAGAAAGCTCATTATCCTGGAGTAGAACGGCCTTACTCTGTCCATCTCATCCTCGAACATTATTCTTTTGTCAATGAGTTCCATGGCATGTTTTTCCAGTTTATCCTCAGAATCGATGGTAAAATCGATATGCTCCATGAAGTGATGGATTATAGTTCCAAGCTCAGCACCTCCGTCTTCAATGTCTCGGTAGTCTCTGTAGCTTGGCACATAGTTTCCATACTCATCCTGAGGGAGCAGCGAGCTTACGCCTATGGTCACAGGCATCCGATATGATCTATATGATGAAAACTCCAGTCCTTCCTGTCCTGACATGTCTTTCAGGATCGTTTCATTTAGGGACTCACTTTCATCTATTTCATCTTCAGGACAGTATCCAGCAAAATAATGCGGTATCTCAACATCTTCGCTGCCACCTATCCTGTGTGTCCAGTCATTCATGCACTTCAGATCCTTTGTTGCAGAAAGTATCCACTCCATGAAGCTGCCCATCCTGAAATAGTCATACCATGAATGCACAGATCTGTTCAGTATTTTTGACACGTCATCTGTGCTTCCTGAAAGGATAAGCTTCTTCTTTGCTCTTGTCATGGCGACATACAGTACTCTGAGTTCTTCTGAAAGCTGTTCCTTTTTCTGTGCATAGTCTCCTAATTCCCTTACCACAGAGTTCTTCTTTACCCTGTTGACTTCATCCACCATGTCCATGGATATCCCAAGATCGTTATGCATGAAGAATCTGTTCCTGCTGTCTGCAGTACTGAACCCCGAATCCATCCTTGCGATTATTACCACAGGGAACTCCAGTCCCTTGGCACTGTGTATCGACATCAGCTGCACTGCACCAAGAGATTCCTTCTTGGCGCTTTTTTTCTCATAGTTCCTGTTTATCCTGTCCATGTAATACAGAAGCTCATACAGGCTTGACTTGTCCCTGGCCGCATCCATGACGGAACCAAAGAATGTATTGAATGCATTTTCCTTATCCGTTCCGTTTACCATCATATAGATATTGGCATCAAAGTCTTCCGCATTCTTAAGCCTGATCAGCAGGTCTTCAAGTGCCATTGTCCTCGCCCATTTGCGGTACATGTCTATCTTTCTGTAGAACGATCTGCATTTCCCGGCCAGCGTATCATTCTGCTCACAGTATCTTAAAAAAGCAGAGCTGAAACTGTCATCCTTAGAGGCGCCTCTTATCTGTGCAAAATCATTCTCGTCAAAATCTCCTATAAAGCTCTTCATAACAGAGAGAAGTGCAATGTCCGATGTGAATCCGTCTATTACCCTCAGGAGATTCAGGAAGATATCATTTGCAAGATGATCATCCTCTGCAGAGGACAGTCTTACATCTATTCCTTCCTTCTGCATTATGTATGCATAGCGCGGAGCATAATTCTCAAGGCTCCTCATCAGTATGCATATATCATCTTCCCTGTATCTTCTCTCCCCATTCTCATCTCTTTCCTGAAGGAGATCCTTTATCCTTCCGGCTATGTTTACGGCCTCAAGTTCAGTTGACATCACTGCATTCTTTTTCGGTACAGCAGTAAGCATCAGCTCCACACTGTCCTTATCCCGGTCTCCTGTACCTATCAGCCTTTCCTCGTCGTCATAGACTATCTCTCCAAGTTCAGGACCCATGAGATTACTCATGACATGATTAATGAAATCTATGATCTGTCCGTCACATCTGAAGTTCTCATTCATCTTTATCAGATGGATGCTGCCACCGTTCTGAGTCTTACTGCGGAATATGGTAGGATCAGTCAGTCGGAAGCGGTAGATGCTCTGTTTCATGTCACCCACCATGAATCTTCCTCCGGAAGGTTCTATCCTGTTCAGCAGTGCTTCCTGAAGCGGGTTGGTATCCTGATACTCATCTATGAAGACATGATCATAGAAACTGCTGTATCTGGAAGCTATCATGTCATCGCTAAGTGCTTTGTATGCAAAATGAAGCATATCATCATAGTCGAAAGCGTGGTGTTCCATCTTTATGGCGGAATACTGTTCATCATATGCAGAAAGTATGTGATAAAGATCGTCTACCGTCTCATTGATATATGGCAGCTCCGCATCTATCATGTTTCCGATCTCATTTATATCACTGGATGCAAGATCTCTAAGCAGGTCTCTTGCCTTTTTCTTCATTTCAGAAAGAGTCTCCTTCTCAGGAGGTACCTCCTCGCCCTTTTTCACTCTGAATATTGCGGGTATCTTATATGACTGCAGAAGTTTCATATACTGCTCATACGATCCCTCATCGAACAGCCTTATGAGATCTTCAGCGAAACGTTTGTCCAGCATGTCATTGCTGATCTGCTTTTCAGGGAAGCTTTCATTTATTGATAACTCCAGACTGTCCTCAAGCATGCTCTGCAGGAGAAGGAGCTGATTCCTTGTCTTTTCCCTGGCTATAGAGATGTATTTCTCTCTGTCGAGACCTCTGTTTTTCCTGATCCATTCCACGCCTTCCGGCTGGCTCCTTACAAAGTTGTATGCCTTCTCGATTATAGAGACAAGTTCCTTTTCATCCCTTCCGGAGTATCTGTCCCTGAATCTCAGAAATGAAGGATCTTCCTCCTGATACAGTCTTTCAAACAGTTCATCATATGCTTCGCTCCTGTATACGCCGATGGTCTCGTCTGATACTGCATGTATATCCGAAGGGAGCCCAAGGACTGAAAAATTCTCCCTCAGGACTTTCCCGGCAAAACTGTGTATCGTACATATGTCAGAGGAATCTGTCATCTCTGCCTGTATTGCAAGCTGCGGTCTGTTTTCATTTTCAGCAGCTTCAGACAGTGTCTTCCTTATCCTTTTCCTCATCTCCTGAGATGCCTTCTGTGTAAAGGTAACTATCAGCATCCTTCTGATATCCTGGCCTTCCTTTACCAGTTCACATACCCTCTGCGAAAGGACGCTTGTCTTTCCTGAACCGGCTGCTGCTGACACAAGGACATTCCCACCCCTGTAACTTATGGCATCCTTCTGTGAAGCTGTATATTGTATCTCAGCCATTGTCATTCACCTTCTCTCTCATGAGATCGAGGATCTCATTCTTCTCTGCATCTGCAAGAGTGAGATCTTCTGTCAGTTTCTGTCGGTCTACCATGCATACTGAACTGTAGTCACAGTATCTGCAGGGGTCATAATTCTTAAGGACAAGGGGCCTCTTCCTGATAGTCCCGGAATATAT
>CACZNR010000094.1 GCA_902782475.1 uncultured Eubacteriales bacterium | reverse complement strand
GTATCAGTGGAGAACTCAGAGAAACTGAGTGCAATGCTTAAGCGTCGTGGCATAAAGCATGAAGTATTGAATGCCAAGAACCATGAGAAGGAAGCGTTCATCGTAGCTCAGGCAGGAAAGTTTGGAGCTGTTACCATAGCTACCAACATGGCCGGAAGAGGTACTGACATACTTCTCGGAGGAAATCCTGACTATCTTGCAAAATACGAGATGGAAAGGGAAGGATATCCTGAATCCGTCATTTATTCCGCATCAATGGTCCTTGAGACAAAGGATCCTGAGATACTGGAAGCAAGAAAGATATACAGACATCTCTACGATGAGTACAATAAGGAAGCCGTAGTCGACAGGGAGAAGGTGCTTAAAGCCGGAGGTCTGTACATAATCGGTACAGAGAGGCATGAAAGCCGAAGGATAGACAACCAGTTAAGAGGCAGGAGCGGAAGACAGGGCGACCCGGGTGCTTCAAAGTTCTATGTTGCCTTTGAGGATGAGCTCATGAGGCTTTTTGGCGGTGAAAGGATACAGGCACTTCTTACCAACATGACTGCTGGGCAGAGCATACCTCTGGAGTACAGGATGCTCTCGAAACAGATAGAAAAGGCACAGAAAAGGATCGAGGAGAGAAACTTCGCTTCAAGGAGCCATGTGCTTAAGTATGACAATGTCATGAATCAGCAGAGGGAAGTCATCTATTCACAGAGAAGACAGGTCCTCATGGGTGAGGATGTCACAGACAATATCCTTTCCATGAAAAATGATGCTGTCGACAGGATATTCCATGCCGAAAAGAACATACTTCCTGAAGAGTTTGACAAAAATGATATAATGAAGAGCCTTACGGAGCTTCTTGGCGTAGTAAATATTGAAGAGCTCATAGGCATGCCGGTGACCCAGAAGAATCTCGATGAAGTGGCTGACAAGGTCAAGTATATCGCTGACAGGATATTTGAAAGACGTGAACAGGAGTTCACGGAAGAGGGCATGGATTTCAAAGAGATAGAAAGAGTCATCATGCTCCGTTCTGTAGACGATAAGTGGAGAGATCATATCGATGCCATGGATCAGCTGAGAAGAGGTATAGGACTCAGAGGTTACGGACAGACAGATCCTGTGGTAGCATATCAGAAGGAAGGATACGAGATGTTCGAGGAGATGGTTTCAAACATCGGCGAACAGACAGTAAGGATGATCTACCGTGTGCGTCCTTCAGAGAAGGTGGAACGGGAGAGAAAACAATTAAGGACCAGTGAGAACTATTCCGGAGAAAGTGCTCCGGCAAAGCCGAAGAAGGTCCTTGTAAAAGTCGGAAGAAACGATCCGTGTCCATGCGGTTCAGGAAAGAAGTTCAAGAACTGCCATGGAAGGGATCTGTAAAATAAAATACAGAAAGAGGTGATACAGCATGATTCAACTTGATACATACAAACAGATGTTGCAAGAGATGAAGACTATGCTGAAAGAGGCAGGTGAGTCACTTTGACCTCGCTTCAATGGAAGTAGAGCTCGAAGGACTCAGAAAGAAGATGGAAGTCCCGGGATTTTGGGACGATGTGGAGAATGCTAACAAGGTAAACAGACAGATAAGACCTCTGGAGATTACCATAAATAAAAGCAAGGAACTGAACTCAAAGCTGGAAGACTTTGAGACTCTTTTGATGCTGGCTGAGGAAGAAGATGATGACAGCCTCGATGAAGAGATCGAGACCACCGGCAGGGAACTCAACAAGGAGATCTCGGATTACAGGCTCTCAGCACTGCTTAACGGTGAGTATGACAAGAATAACGCAATACTTACTCTTCATTCCGGAGCAGGCGGAACAGAGTCACAGGACTGGACATCCATGCTGTACAGGATGTATACAAGGTGGGCAGAAAGAAGGAAGTTCGGGGTCAAGGTACTCGACCTTCAGGAAGGTGATGAAGCCGGCATTAAGAGCGTTACCATGCTTATCGAAGGACTTAACGCCTATGGATATCTCAGAAGCGAAAAGGGCATCCACAGGCTCGTAAGGATATCTCCTTTTGATGCAAATGCAAGGCGTCATACATCATTTGCTTCATGTGATGTTACACCTGAACTGGAGGATGATGACAGCATCGAGATCAACTGGGATGAAGTAAGGATAGATACATACCGTTCGTCCGGTGCCGGTGGTCAGCATGTCAACAAAACTGACTCTGCAGTAAGGATGACACATATCCCTACCGGAATAGTAGTGCAGTGCCAGAATGAAAGGTCTCAGATACAGAACCGTGAACAGGCTACCATGATGCTTAAGTCAAAACTGGCAGAACTCAAGGAGCGGGAGAAGCTTGCTCAGCTCAATGATCTCAAGGGAGAACTCAAGAAGATCGAGTGGGGAAGCCAGATAAGGTCATATGTTTTCCACCCATATACGATGGTCAAGGATCACAGGACCAACGAGGAAACAGGTAATATCAATGCCGTAATGGACGGCGACATAGATATGTTCATCAATGCATATCTGATCAAATCATAAGACCACATGACAGAAACGATCATATTCGTACTTGGATTAGTACTGGACAGACTATCAAAGATGTGGATCTCCGCTAATTTTGTAGGGAGATCCACTCCTGTTATCGAAGGGGTACTGGATTTCACCTATGCAGAAAACACGGGTGCGGCTTTTGGTATCTTTTCCGATAACACTTTTCTGCTCAGCATCTTTTCTGCAGTCATGAGCCTTGTGCTCATAGCTATCCTTGTGTTCTACTGGAAGAAATACTCAAGTCTCACGAGGTTCTCTCTTTCCATGATAATCTCCGGAGCAGTAGGGAACTGCATTGACAGATTCGTGTATGGGGCAGTGGTTGATTTCATAGAATTCAAATTCGTTAATTTTGCCATATTCAATATTGCGGACATATTCATCACAATGGGTACTATCCTCCTGGTGATGGCAGTTATATTCACCGAAACTGATGATATCGTAAAGAAGAAGGATAAAGATGGAACACAGGATAACGGTTGATGACAATCAGGAAAGAAAAAGGATAGACATCCTTTTGCTTGACTATCCATATTTTTCATCGAGAAGTGCTGTCAAAAATGCCATCGGGGCAGGATATATAACTGTAAACGGAGCAGGCACGGTCCCTTCATATATCCCCAGATCCGGTGACGAGATCATATTTAGTGCTGAGGAAAATACTGACGGCAGTGAACTTAAGGGGGAAGACATACCTCTAGATATAGTTTATGAAGATGACCAGCTTCTTGTGATAAACAAACAGAGAGGCCTTGTCACACATCCTGCACCGGGCAATATGAGCGGAACGCTTGTAAATGCCCTTATGGGGAAGGGAGTAAGGCTTTCGGATCTGAATGATGATCCATTGAGACCAGGTATAGTTCACAGGCTAGATAAGCTCACTACAGGTCTCATACTGGTCGCCAAGACCAACGAGGCTCATCAGGACCTTCAGAAGCAGATACAGGATAAGGCGGCAAGAAGGACTTATGAGGGGCTCTGCTTTGACAATATCAAAACGGACAGCGGGATCATATCAAAGCCGATCGGTCGAAATCCAAAGGACCGCAAGAAGATGGCTGTAGTGCAAGGAGGAAGAGAAGCAGTAACTGAATACAGGGTGCTGGAAAGATTTGGTGACTACACTCTGTGTGAGATGGATCTCAAAACGGGAAGGACTCATCAGATAAGAGTGCACTTTGCTGACATGGGTCATCCTATCGTAGGTGATGAGGTATATACAAGAAGAAAGGCACCGTTCAGTACCAGCGGACAGCTGCTGCATGCAAAAAGGATAGAATTCGTTCATCCGAAGACTGGGGAAAAGATGATATTTGAAGCGCCTTTGCCTGAAGACTTCAGTATGATACTGGATAAACTGAGAAAAAAGAACAGCATATAAAACAGCACTACGGTTTTGTAGTGCTGTTTTCAGCTTATCGTGTTTATTTGAGCAGTATCAACTGCTGTTTGTTGACGTCTCCGGATCCCAGTGTAACGACCATGTCACCAGGTTGCCAGTTCTTTTCAAGATATTCCTTGATATCCTGGAATGTTGGGAGATAGAGACAGTTGTGTGAATGAGCATCAATGGCCTTTACAACATCGGTAGCATGGATCTCACCCTTATCTATATCTCTTCCCGGGTAGATATCAGGCATCATAACTACGTCAGCATCCTCGAATGCAAGTGCGTACTTGTCCTTGAGAGTCTTTGCTCTTGTGAATGAATTGCACTGGAAAAGTACGAACAGCTTCTTGTGAGGATATCTCTTTGCAGCAGCAAGGCATGCCTTTATCTCGGTCGGATGATGTGCATAGTCGTGGAAGATCTTGACTCCGTCCTTTTCTCCCACAAGCTCGAACCTTCTGCCTGCAAGATGATAATGGCCAAGGGAATCGTTGATATGATCCATGTCGAGACCGAACACCTCATGACAGAGAGCAGCACAGGCAAGTGCATTCTCAACATTGTGTCTTCCGGGTACATTGAGCTTGATGTGACCAAGTTTTTCACCTTTTCTGTACACATCAAATTCAGGATTTCCTATGCCATCATATTCTATATCCTTCACATAGTAATCACCGTTTCCGTTTACTGAATAGGTGATGATCCCGTGTGTGATCTTAGGGAATATCTCTACGGTATTTGCGTCATCTGCATTTGCAAATACGATACCGCTTTCATCCATCAGTTCAGTGAAATCCACGAAGGTCTGTTTGATCTCATCCAGATCCCTGTAGTAATCAAGGTGGTCGTCATCGATGTTGTTGATGATTATGTGTGAAGGATGAAGAGTCATGAAACTTCTGACATATTCGCACGCTTCAGTTATAAACAGGTCTGAATTGCCGACTCTGACACCGCCGGAAAGGAAGTCCACCATACCTCCTACGTGTACTGTTGGGTCAAGGTGTGTATCCTTGGTTATGAGTGCGAGCATGGATGTGATGGTAGTTTTGCCGTGACATCCTGATACGCATATGGATGTTTTGTAATCATGGCTGATCTGACCAAGAAGTTCACTTCTTTCAAGCATAGGGATGTTGTGTTCCTTTGCATATGCGAACTCAACATTGGTAGGCTTGATAGCTGCTGAATATGCAACGAGTGAAGCACCCTTTATGTTCTCTGCGTCATGTCCGATGTATACTTTTATGCCCTTCTTTTTAAGGACATCTGTAAACTGTGATTCTTTCTGATCAGATCCGGCAACTTTGTATCCCATATTGTCGAGGATCTGTGCAAGACCGCTGGTGGAACAGCCACCGATACCTATAATATAGATAAGCCCGTCTTTATAGTCTCTGAAATCTACGTTCATCTTAGTACCTCATTAAAAATTACATATAACAATTATATCCATTTTTATATTCATGTTCAATTGCACAAAGACCTTGTTATATACATTGTTTTTATGATAAAATACGAATTACTTACCTTTAAATTATGATTATGTTCGGGGTTTTTGAGACATGTATGAAGTTGCTACAAGAAAAGAAAGACTGACGATTATAACTACTATACTTACGAGCAATCCGAATCACCTGTATTCATTGTCATATTTTTCAGAACTGTTTGGTTCTGCTAAATCCACATTGAGCGAGGATATTGCCATCATCAAGGAGTCACTTAAGAAGTACGGAAAAGGTGAATTGGAAGTACTTATGGGAGCCGGCGGCGGAGTGAGATATCTTCCTATAAACAATGCAGATGACTATGATACACTTGCAGCAGAGCTCACAAGGAAGCTTTCGAATCCAAACAGGATACTTCCAGGAGGATTCATATATACAGCAGATATCTTCTATAATCCATATTATGTGGACAAGATGTCAAAGGCTCTCTGGTCCAATTTCAGCAAGACCAATCCTGACTTCATAATAACTGCGGAAGCAAAGGGTATTCCTCTTGCAATGGGAGTTGCGAAGCTGTTTGACAAGCCTCTTGTAGTTGCAAGAAGAGAAAGCAAGGTAACAGAAGGTTCTGTTGTCACCATCAACTATGTTTCAGGAACCTCAAGAAGGATCCAGACCATGTCTCTTTCGAAAAGAAGTGTAAGTGAAGGTCAGAAGACCATAATCATCGATGACTTTATCGCAGGTGGTGGAACTGTGAGAGCCATATTTGAGATGATGAAGGAGTTCCAGATCACAGTATTCGGATGTGGATGTGCCATAGCAACAAAAGAACCTGAAAGAAAGAGGATAGAGAATTATAAATCACTGTTCACCCTTGAAAAGATAGAAGAGGAGACACAGACCATTTCCATAAAACCAAATTTCTGAGTTTTTTTAGAGATTTTTATCAATGAAAGTATGGAACAGACTGCACTTGCAGTCTTTTTCTTTATATGGGTAGTATAAAAGCCTATGAAAACCGAAACGAAAAGGTGAGGAAAGGATGAAAATGTACGTAAGGGGTGAGGTGAACGGAGCACAGAGAAAAGAAAAGATACGAGTTTAAAAAAAAGTGAAAAAAAGTGTTGACACTAAAAAAGTGGTTTGGTAATATATAAAAGCTCTCGC
>CACZNR010000093.1 GCA_902782475.1 uncultured Eubacteriales bacterium | reverse complement strand
GATCAGAGAAAAAAGCGTGGACTGTCTCATAAGACAGGCACATGATCTCATAGATGCCACGGGCTATGATGACATTTCTCTGTCATCACTGAGTTCCGGAGATTATTCCCACATAGAGGAGCTTGCATTCAGGCTCATCGATGACTTCAGGGAAAGACATGTAAGCCCTTCTCTTCCGTCACTTCGTGTGGATTCATTCAAGGAAGAATATGCAAAACAGATGCAGGATGTACGAAAGACCGGCTTTACCTTTGCTCCAGAAGCAGGAAGCCAGAGACTTCGTGATGTCATAAACAAGAACATAACCGAAGAGGATGTGTTAAGAGGTGTCAAGCTTGCTTTTGAGAGTGGAGCCTCCACAGTAAAGCTGTACTTCATGATAGGACTTCCTACAGAGAACTTTGATGATCTGAGGGAGATGGTGGAGCTCGTAAAGAAGATAAGGGACACCTATTATGAACTGCCTAAGGAACAGAGGAACGGTTCCCTCAGGATAAATGTCAGCGCAGCCTCATTCGTTCCAAAACCATTTACACCGTTCCAGTGGGAGAAACAGGATACGGAAGAGGAGCTTCAGGAAAAGCAGCAGTTCCTCAAGGAACTGTTCAAGGATGTAAAGGGAGCAAGGTTCACATATCATTATTCGCCTGTAAGCTTTCTGGAAGCAGTGTTTGCAAGAGGCGACAGAAGGCTTGGAAAGGTGCTCCTTTACGCAAGAGAGAACGGAGCACAGTTTGACAGCTGGACCAATTATTTCCATCAGGAATACTATGATGATGCATTCAGAAGAGCAGGGATAGATCCTTCCTTCTATGCATACAGGGTAAGAGGTGAAGACGAGGTCTTCCCATGGGATCATATCAGCTGTGGGGTGAGAAAATCATACCTTCTTAAGGAAAAACACATATCAGAAAAGAATCAGACCACCCCTGACTGCAGGGAAGGATGCCTTGGCTGCGGATGGGAAAAGGTCTGCAAACAGATAGGAAACGGTAAGCTATGAGACTGGGAGTGAAATTTGAACGTTTGGGAATGATCAAATATCTGGCACATCTGGACTTTCAGACCATGTTCAACAGAGCTCTCAGAAGGTCAGGGATAGATGCCAAATATTCGCAGGGATTCAATCCGCATATGCTGATATCCTTCTGCTATCCTCTGAGCGTCGGCATGGAGACAAAAGGAGACTATTTTGAAGTGCGCGTCGGTGAAGAGACCACCGAGGGCATGATGGAAAAGATCCAGCTGAACCTTCCTGAGGGAGTAAGGGTATTGAAGCTTGGGAGGATAGATGATGACATCGAAAAGATAATGAGCCTTCCGGTAAGAGTAGGATATGAGCTCGTCTTTGAGGATGATAGTTTCCTTACATGGATGGATGGTCTCATGGAGAAACAGGAGTATCTCTACGAGCGTGAACGCAAAGGAAAGGTGAAGACAGTAGACCTTCGTCCGTACATACTTTCCTGTGAGAAGAAGGGGGATAATGCAGTAGATCTTCTCATCGACAACAGCAGGGAATCATCCCTTAATCCTTCGGTGCTAGTGAAATGTGCGGAGAATGATCTTGGCAGGAGCACAGGATTACTCAGGACCATAAGGCTTGAGACATATATGGAATATAACGGGGAAATAGTCCCGATAGATAAAGTTTTTAAATAAGTTTGAGAGGAAGATATGCATACAGAGATCATAGCTGACGTAACGGAACATGAAGCCAGAGTCGCTCTGCTGGAGGACGGAAGACTTGCAGAACTGCAGGTGGAGCTCCGCGGCAGGGAGAGACTAGTAGGAAACATCTACAAGGGAAGAGTTCAGAACGTCCTTCCGGGAATGCAGGCGGCATTCGTGGACATAGGACTCGACAAGAATGCCTTTCTTTATGTAGGTGACATACTTGTTGACAAGAACGACTTTGACTTTGAGAACGACAAAGGTGCAGTTGCAAAGGAATTCAAGGATATCAACATCAAGGATATCGTAAAGAAGGGACAGGAGATACTTGTCCAGGTCCTGAAGCAGCCTGGCGGCACAAAGGGAGCAAGGATAACCACACATATAACCATCCCGGGCAGGACCATAGTCCTGATGCCTACTGTAGACCATGTCGGAGTTTCCAGAAAGATCGAGGATGAAAGAGAAAGAGAAAGGCTTAAAAAGGTCCTTGATGAGATACGCCCTGAAGGAATGGGAGTCATAGTAAGGACTGCTGCCATGGGAATAAGCAGGGAGGAACTGAAAAGCGACCTGGACTTCCTGGTAAGGCTGTGGAAGCGTGTACAGCAGAAGAGTGCCCTTGTCTCAGCTCCAAGACTCATCCGTTCGGAAGAGACCCTCATGTACAGGACTGTCAGAGACATGTTCAAGGCAGACGTGGACAAGTTCGTCATAAATGACAGGGAATGCTATGAAAGAGTACTTACAGTTGCAGAGATAACACAGCCTGAGATCGCAGACAGGATATCCTTCTATGATGATGACAGGAACATCTTCGATGCATACAACATAGAGAACAGGATAGACAAGATCTTCGACAGAAAGGTCTGGCTGGACAGTGGAGCATATCTTGTCATAGATGAGGCCGAGGCCCTTACGGCAATAGACGTAAATACGGGAAAATACATCGGCGATGATGATCTTCAGGAGACCATACTCAACGCCAACATCGAGGCAGCAAAGAAGATAGCTGAGCAGATAAGGCTCCGTGACATCGGCGGCATAGTAATAATCGACTTCATCGACATGGATGAAAAGAAGAACGAGGATATCGTGGTGGAGGTGCTCAGGGAAGAGCTCAAGAAGGACAGGACGAAGACCAATGTCATCGGGTTTACAGGCCTTGGCCTTGTGGAGATGACAAGGAAAAAGGTCAGGATGAGAGTATCTGCGATACTTGAAAAGCCCTGTGACAAGTGCGGAGGAAGCGGAAAGGTGCTTACACCTGCAGCACTGTTCATAAGTGCAGGAAGACAGGCAAACAGACTGGCATTCTCATCCACATGTTCAAAGATAGTCATAGAAGCATCCCCGTCCCTTGCCCAGTACATACTTGACTGCAATGAGAGGGAGATCCCAATGATGAGACAGTTCGACGACAAGACATTCTATCTGTGTCAGAATGACAGCTTCGATGAGGACAGATTCGAGGTCATCGCCGCAGGTGATGTCTCGTCATATAAGAATCTCAAGGAGATATTCTAAAAAAAGAGCCCGAGGGCTCTTTTTTCATACCTTCATGACCTTTCCAGTCTTAAAGGAATCGATGCAGGCATAGGCTATCTCCAGGGCTCTCAGACCTTCCGTGGCAGGTACGGGAGGGGGAAGCCCTTTTTTAAAGGCACTGATCATGTCCTCAATGTACAGGTCAAGATCATGGTTAAAGCTTCTTTCCTCATCCTTGAAGAAACCTGCCTGCCAGACCTCTTCAGTATGGTGATGTGTCTTCTGGAATGAGTATCTTTTAACATTGTCCTCAATGAGTATCCGGCCATCCGTGCCGCCTATCTCTATGAGCTGGGACAGTCGGTTGTATTCATTGGCATCCATGGTACCAAGAAAAGAGCCTATGGCACCATTCTCATATCTTAAGCCTATGCAGAAGCTTGAAAAACTGTCTCTGCCACCGTTATCGGTCATGAGCGAATAGACATCAGTTATCCTGCCGACCATGCTCTCCAGAAGGTCTATCCCATGGCACTGGGCTTCTATGAGATTGGTATACGGATGCTTCATCTTTCCGCTCCAGCCGTGTCCGAATCTCCAATTGGTATAGACTATCTTTCCAAGGTCGCCCTTTCTTATCCTTTCCATGGCCATGGTGCAGGGAATGGAGTACTTCTGTTCGAAATCTATTGCAAAGAACAGATCTCTTTTATCCGCTTCATCGATAAGCGTCCTTGCACTGTCAAGGTCATAGGACAGTGGCTTTTCCACCAGAAGAGGATATCCCTTTCTTATTATCCTGAGCGTCGGTTCAAATGTCTCAAGTGCCGGAAGGCAGATTGAAACAAGATCAGGCTTTTCAGTACCCAGCATCTCATCTATATCAAGATAGGCCTTTGTGTGAAATTCACTGGCACGCTTTTTGGTCCGCTCTGCTGTCCGGCCTGCGATGCCTGCCAGGATCACGTCATCTCTTTCGGAGAAGGCCCTGGCGTGCTGATATCCCCAGTTTCCTGCACCTATTATGCATACCTTTATCTTTTCTCCCATATCCGTTATCCTTTCTGACTTTTCTTATACCATTATACATTACAGAAGACAAAAAGGCCGATTTTTCCCTTGAATTCGGGCTTTTTGATGTGTTTGGCATTGTATTTTCAAAAATAGTATGGTATTATTACCCAAGCTGAATACTTCTTGAAAAAGGAGTGGGAATTATCCCACTCTTTGTTTTTGAAAGGGAAAAGGTGAAAGATGGCAAAGAAAATTGAACAGTTCGTGCAGGAGCTGGTAAAGGAAGATGTTGAATCCCTGGGCTATGAGCTCGTGGATGTTGAATTCGACAAAAAACAGAATATGGATTCGGAACTTGTCATCTATATAGACAAGGACGGAGGAGTGGACCTCGATGACTGTGAAAAGGTAAGTACAGCGATAGACCCCCTTATCGATGCCAAGTGTCCAATAACAGACCCGTATGTACTGGTGGTCTCCTCACCGGGCATAGACAGGCCTTTCAAGACTGAGAGAGATTTTGTGAAGCATCTTGGAGAGAAAGTGGACATAAAGCTTTACGAAAAGCTCAACGGAAAGAAGGATATTACAGCGGTACTTAAGGAATATACGCCTGAAGAACTGACACTTGAAGACAGCAAGGGGAAGGAATTCAGACTTGAGATGAAAAAGATAGCTCTTATCAGGGCATATATAGATTTCAGCGGACTAAACTAAAACGGAGGAAAGACAGGAAATGAACAAGGATCTCATAGAAGCACTGAACATTTTGGAAGAGGAAAAGGGAATAGATAAGGAAGTAATCCTTGACGGACTCAAGCAGGCAATGATGGCTGCATACAAGAAGGATTATGGCCAGAATGCAAACATCAGGGTGGATATAGATGAGATAACTGGACAGATCAGTGTAAAGGCAGATCTTACAGTAGCAGAAGAAGTGGAAGATGACAGGACACAGATAAGTCTTGAGGACGCAAGGCTCCTTAACAAGGCTTATGAGCCGGGTGATATCATCGAGAGGGATGTGACACCAAAGTCATTCGGAAGGATAGCTGCACAGACAGCAAAGCAGGTCATAGTGCAGAAGATAAGGG